>DATESZ010000049.1:0-10042 GCA_035283845.1 Syntrophales bacterium
ATCGCGTCTTTGATGCCCTGGATGCTGCTACAACGCAAGCCGAATTCGGCTTGGCAGAGATGGCGGCAAATAAGTTAGCAACCCGGCAACTGACCAACTGGCCTTGGATTAGTGCCATCTTGAAAACGTAATGGAATAAGAAGATCAGACAGTCACTAAAGTCTTGGTGAACCAGTCGCTTTATTATACGGAATCCTCTTAGCTCCGTCGTTACCCCAGAAGATAAAAACCTGGATCATTGAACTTGCTAAATATATAAAAACTTATATACTGTAATAGTGACTATGAAGCCGCTGAATTTTGTGGGATCGAGACTCGATGATCTTCGGAACTTCCCCGATGAAGCTCGCCGTGCTGCAGGCTTCGAACTCCGTGCGGTTCAAAGCGGAATCGAACCACGCGATTGGAAACCGATGCAGGTAATCGGCCCAGGCGTGAACGAAATCCGTGTCCGCGTTTTGGGCGAGTGGCGAGTAATCTATGTTGCTAAGCTTCGCGATGCGGTTTATGTGCTTCATGCATTCCAAAAGAAGACTCGAAAAACAAGCCGGCATGATATTGATTTGGCTGGCCAACGGTACAAGCAGATTGGAGGTAACTTATGAGCGAGACGATTGTTAATTCTTCTGGAAATGTATTCATTGATCTCGGGTATTCTCCGGATGAAGCCGCAATTCTTCAGATACGTGCCGATCTTATGGCCGATCTCCGGAAGTTCATCAAAGCCAAAAGGCTAACGCAGGCCAAGGCTGCGAAAATCCTCGGAGTTAGTCAATCCAGGGTTTCAGACTTGATCAGAGGCAAATGGGAAAGATTTAGCCTCGAAATGCTTATCATCCTTGCGATGAGAGCCGGTATGCATGTCACTCTTAAAAAGGCGGCATAGGGACGGGGTAATCGGGTAGCTGGGGATTTTTCGCCCTCAGCTACCACACCACCCTGCATATTGATTTTTATATTCTCCCAGGATGATCAATTCCCGGAAGAGGTTCATCGTCTGTAAGTCGCAGATAATGACGTGCTCTGCCCGGCAGGAAAATCCCCGCAATCAGATTGTATAGGGCAAACAGTTCCAGAGAAAAGGGCAGGTAGCCGAGGTAGCCCGGCAGCGGCATCTCGAAGATACGGAGGGTGTCGAAAAAAGGGATCCTGTATATCCATTTGGGATAGGAATAAAAATTCCACATCTCCCAGAAGAAGCCGCAAATGAGGCCGCCCGTGCCAAGGGCGATGACCGGTCGCCAGTCCCCCCGGGACAGATCGTCGAGTAGCGAGCGGTTTCCCAGTTTCACGTTCATGGGCTCCAGGATGGCGTAGACGGCGCACCAGACGAAGGGGAAGAAAAATTCCGGCCAGATAAGCAGGAGGAGCAGCATGAAACAGCCGGCGGCAAACAGACCGCCCCGTACCGCCGTTGTCGGCCCGACGACCGGGCCGGGAGCGAGCCGTCGCAGCGGGCCCCAGGAACCCACCCATTCCGCCGTACCGAAAACGGCCGGCATCACGGTGGAAAAACTCAGGGTGGAAAGCAACGCGTATTGAATATCCGTAAAGGCTTCCTCTCCGAGGTAAAACCAGTTTTGCGTCCGGAGATTGACCAACTCGAAAAACCACCAGGCCGGGGCCGAGAAGAGAAAGAGGCCTGCATAAGCAGCGGGGCTGCGGGTCAGCAGGGAATGACCCTTCCGCCGGAAGACAAGGGCATCGACGGTGAGACAGTACCCCAGCCAAAGGGGAAAGAAACCCCAGTGGGTTCGCAGTCCCGGAAGCGACCAGTTCAGAAACCAGAACAGGATGACCAGAATGAGGCCGATCCAGCCGTGGATCGGCCATTTCCCCTTTCGCTCCGTAGCGCCTGCGGCCATCTGCGACCTCCATCTTCAGAACCTATGGATTTCCTGTGTATCGGGGTCAATATTAAGATATTTTGACCTGAGCTGCGTTGACAGTTTTTTAAGCCACCCATAGGCTTCTTCTACCGTTTTGAATTCATCGGGATTGAGCAGGGCGCAGGTGGCCGGCGTGAGAATGCTTTGGGAAAGTATCTGCTGTAAATCAAACCCTTCTTTTTTCAATTCCTGCCAGAGATTTTCTATATGGTGCACAAGCCCTTCCATGGATTCCTCTTTAAATTCGTCATAGTTTGCCGGGACCAACCCCCATCCGATGATCCTGCCTTCATCAAGAAACCTTTTTATGCTGCTCTTGTATTTGACGAATATCTCTCCACAGTTGTAGGCATTGAAAGAAAGGATGTCGATATCGAGGTTCAGCAGAAAATCCCAGTCCGGATTGCCGCAGAGGTGGATGCCGCGGGGGTGTTCGATCTGCGCGAAGAATCCCTCAAAATCCTTTCGCGCCATATCGTTGGTATAACCGGAGACGCTGCTGAAAATATACTGAAGCCCCGGTTCGTCGATAAACATGAAGGCATTCTTATTTCTTTCTTTAAGTTCGCGCAACTGGACGTTTGCCTTCCGGGCCATGAAATCAAAAAGGAGGGAACGCACCTCATCATTGAAAATCACGGGTTTCTTGTTTTCATCCAGTACATTCAGGCCAAAACTTACCGGGCCTTCCAGTTGGCCGCGAATGGATATATATCCCGATAAATCATAGGATAAAAATTTATGATAGGTGGCGGAAAACTGTGAAGACATACGGAAAAAGTTATCGTCCTCAAGGCTCAAGAGGGCATTTTCCAACTCGGCATAAAACTTTTCCGTATGGAAATAGATCTTACGGTTTTCAGGTTCCAGAATAATTCCGGGGAAATTTTCTGAAGCCTGAGCGTACATGTCTTCGTAAAAATTCATCCGCGGCAGTTGCGGCCAGAAGGGGATATCTACACTCATGGAAACATTCAGGGCGCGCTCCATCTCCCTGTGCGGCAGTATTCCCATGCCGGTTGTGATAAGATTGCCGACAAAGGGCATGAGCACTTTTGACATATTATCAGTTCCTTAGTGAATCCCTGTCTATTCCCTGTTATTGCCGGGGCCTTGGAGGCAGGGTAATGCTGAAAATCGTTCCCCCTCCCTGCCGGTTATTTACAGTGATTTCCCCCCCGTGATTTTCTACGATCCGGTATGCAATGGCCAGCCCTAATCCGGTTCCTTTACGCTTGGTGCTGAAGAAAGGTTCGAATACCTTTCCCAGGTTTTCATGGGGAATTCCGCGCCCGTTATCGGCAATAGTAATTTCCACAGCGGAACAATCAGGCAGCCTCTGCAGCCCAATAATAATTTCCCCGTCCTCTTCTACTGCATCCAGGGCATTTAACAGAAGATTGAGGAAAGCCTGAGAAAGCTGCTCCTGATCGGCCGCTACCTGGGGCAGCTCTTTTTCATAGTTCCGTTCTACCCTTACCTTCTTACCGGCCAGCTCCGGGGACAGTATTTTCAACGTGTAATCGATAACGTTTTCCAGGGAACAGACCTCCCGCCTGGGCTCCCTGGGACGGGCGAAATCCAGTAATTCCGTAATCACCCGATTCAGGCGATCCACCTCCCGGATCATGATGGAAGCATATTCCTGTTCCGTCTTCTGCTCCCGAAAGCGGTTCAGGAAAAATTGGGCAAAACCTCTGATGGAACTCAAAGGGTTGCGTATCTCATGGGCCATGCCGGCCGCCAGCCTTCCCACAGCCGCCAGTCGTTCGCTCCTGCGCACCTTTTCCTTTAGTTCCTCTATTTCGCGCAGGTTTCTGATGATGAGCACGGCCCCCAATTCCCGCTCCTTGTCATCCTTCAGGGGAGCAGCGCTGAGACTTAAAGGGATTCGCTCCCCGTCGCGCCTTAAGATCTCCATTTCCCGGTCACGAATAATTCGGTCTCTTGCCTCCCTGAGAAAAGATTTATCAGTATCATCAAATATTTTGTCAATCGCCTTTCCTTTCCACCCTCCTGCTTCGGCGCCCAAAATTTCCATGGCCTGCCGGTTCATCGTAACTACATTTCCGTTTTCATCAAGAGAAATCAGGCCATCGGTCATGCTGTCCACCACATTTTCCATATAGGTTTTTATCTGACTCAAGGTACGGTCTATCTGGTAATAGTTGTGAACAATAAAGATGAAATAAAGCGTGCCCGTTCCCATAATGATAAGGATTGCACCCATGAGGATGATGTGGAGTATATCCTCCCGTTTTGCCGTCTCAAAGACACGGAGGCGAAAGCTAAGAATAATTATCTTATCCTGCGACCACTTCGTCAGTGGCTCCTTTCCCAGCCCGACAACATCCTTCTTTTCCCGCGCCGTGGCCAGGGGCTCCGGCGAGAAAAGGGAATGCAAAGGTTGAATTATTTCGAAAATCCTTTCCCCTGCCGGATCATGTCCATAACGTGTTACCATGCCTTTTTCCCGTAACAAAAGGTTAAGGGAGTGACCCCCTCCGATCTTCCTCCCGGCTTCTGTAGGGGAACTGTACGCCACATTTTTTCCTTCAGAGTCGATGATAGAGATGCCTGAAATTTCCGGCTCCCGGGAGATATGCTCCAATAGCCTGTTAAGACGCTGCACTGCATGCGGCGCCGTCGTTCCGGGAGTATCCTCCTTTACGGCCGCTTCGAGCGCGTGCATAACAACCCGCCCCTCCCGGAGAAGCGCCTCTTCCATCCTTCCCCTCTCCCGGGTGATATTGCGGTAGGTGGAAACAGCAATGACGATAAGCAGGATAGCTACAGTAGCAACTATGGTCAGGGCAGGCAGGTAAAGGGATTTATAGCGTTTTACAACCATCAGTTCACCGGAACGCAATCTTCATTTGAAAATGCACCTCTAATATCATCTGATCCCACTGTAGAAAACCTCCATACTATTCAGGGGATCATGAAGCATAGCTGCTTCGTACTTTAATTTTTGCTTGACAGCAAGGTCTAATTTAGTGTACCGAAAGCGAACTTTTTGCCGACGGCGGGCAGTGACCTCACACCTTTTATCGGTGGAAATCAGCTTGAAGGCTATACCGTTTGCATCTTCATTAGACAGCCTCACGGTCATCCAGGATGACTATTTATATTGGTTTTGCAAGTGATTTTTCTCGCGGGTTTCTGATATATGATTGAATACGTCGCCATCCTTATCATGATGTGTTTTGCCGTTCTTATTGCCTCTCTCATCGTAGGCGCTTCACATCTTCTCGGTCACAGGATATACAAAAGAGCCAAACTTTCCACCTATGAATGCGGCATGCAGACCATTGGCCCCACTCGGATGAAAATAAATATCCGCTATTACATCATAGCCATGCTTTTCCTCATCTTCGACATCGAAATCATGTTCCTGTACCCCTGGGCGCTGGTTATGGGGGGGCTGAAATTGTTCGGTTTTGTGGAGATGCTGATTTTTGTAGCCGTCCTCTTTGTCGGTTATATATACGTGTGGAAGAAAGGGGCTTTGGAATGGGAGTAGAAGATAGGGCGGCCGACTCTTTGCAAGACGTCATAAACTGGGCGAGGAAAAATTCCATATGGCCGGTAACCTTCGGACTTGCCTGCTGCGCTCTGGAGATGATGGTCGCCAGCTCGGCAACCTATGACATTGCCCGTTTCGGCGCGGAAGTCTTCCGGCCATCCCCCCGGCAAGCTGACCTGATGATTGTCGCCGGAACGGTGACAAAAAAAATGGCGCCCATGCTGAAGCGCATCTACGAACAGATGCCGGAGCCTAAATGGGTGATCGCCTATGGGGCCTGTGCATGTACGGGGGGAATTTTTCAAACCTACAATGTGGTTCAGGGCGTCGACCAGATCATCCCTGTGGATGTATACGTTCCCGGTTGTCCCCCCCGTCCGGAAGGACTTCTTAAAGGGCTTATCAGTCTCCAGGAAAAGATCGCGGCGGAGCCGGCGGGACTGAGAAACCTTCTCTATTTACCATGGGGGAAGAATGGATAGGTGCATGGCCGGTGACCTGCTGAAGGAAAAATTCCCGGAGGCAATACTGAGCATCGAAGAATTCCGAAGGGAAACAAGTATCACCGTCGATAGGGGAAGGATCAGGGATGTGATGGCTTTCCTGAAGGAGAGCGAAAACCTTTTTTATGATCTGCTGCTTGACCTTGCCGGTGTGGACTTTGAAGGCACTTCCCCCCGCTTCATGATCGCCTATCTTTTGCACAGCACGAAATTCAACAAAAAACTCCGGATCAAGACAATGGTGGCGGAAGGCGTTCCCATGGATACGGTAAGCGATATCTGGAAGTCCGCTAACTGGATGGAACGGGAAGTCTACGACATGTTCGGGATAAAATTCAACAATCATCCGGACTTAAGGCGTATTCTGCTTACGGATGATTTTGTCGGCCACCCCTTAAGAAAGGATTTTCCCGTGGAAGGGCCGGACTTCGGTCAACCATTCAACGTTTGTTTAGAGGAAGAGCGATAACGTTTTAGAGGGCATCAGATAGATGGCTGAATCCCGCTACATGACAATCAATATGGGGCCCCAGCATCCCGCAACCCACGGCGTGTTGCGGTTGCTCCTGGAACTTGACGGAGAAATCATTGTCAAGGCTGAACCGCATATCGGTTACCTGCACCGGGGCGTGGAAAAATTATCCGAGTCCCTTACCTACCCTCAGGCCCTTACCATGACGGACCGGCTTGACTATACCAGCGCCCTCTCCAATAATCTTGCCTACTGCCTTGCCGTAGAAAAACTTCTCGATATCAATATACCCAAACGGGCTCAGTATCTGCGGGTGCTGTTCGCCGAACTCCAGCGGATCGCGGCCCATCTTCTCTGGGTGGCGACGCACGCCCTCGATATCGGGGCCATGACGGTGCTCTTTTACGCCTTCCGGGAAAGGGAAACGATTTTAGAGACGCTGGAGTTAGTAACAGGCGCCAGACTGACACCAAGTTTTATCCGGATCGGCGGCCTGGCGGGCGATATTCCCGATACCTTTCTGCCCCGGGTGAAAGAGTTTGTAGAGGACTTCCCGAACAGAGTGGACGACTACGAAACGCTCCTTACGGAAAACATCATCTGGAAAAAAAGGACACAGAATATTTCGCCCATGTCCGGTGAGGAATGCATAAATTACGGCGTCACGGGACCGGTGCTGAGGGCCTCCGGCGTTTACTATGATGTAAGGAAAGCCTATCCCTACTCAAGCTACGAGGATTTTGATTTTGAAATCCCTCTGGGTGCGAAAGGCGACGTTTACGACCGCTACCTGGTTCGGCTGAAGGAGATGCGCCAATCCATAAGGATCGTTAAGCAGGCTGCGGAAAAACTCCCCGATGGGCCCGTTGCCGCCGATGCCCCCCTGATTGTGCCGCCGGCGAAGGAAGAGGTGGGAAAGGATATCGCGGCGCTGATCAGACACTTCAAGATTATGGAGGAGGGTTTTAAGCCACCCAGGGGCGAGGTTTACGCCTCCGTGGAATCGTCGAAAGGCGAACTGGGATTTTATATCATAAGCGACGGGAGCAACAAGCCCTTCAGGATGAAGATCAGACCGCCTTCCTTTGTAAATCTGGGCGCGCTGCCGAAGATGATAGTTGGACAGATGGTAGCCGATGTCGTAGCCGCCATCGGCAGCATCGACATCGTGCTGGGAGAGATAGACAGATAGGTAAATTTCATGGGAAATATTATTTTCAGCGCCTGGCGGGAAGAAGTGGTGGACAACAGAACGGTTGCGGAGCAGGACCGAAAGCAGCCCGGCAATATCATGCTGCCGTCGGAGTTCTGTCCCGGCAAGCGCATCAAGGCTTTCATGGGCTGGGACGGCATCGTTCTGCATGATGACGATGTGGACATCGCCGACATGTGCGCAAACTACGCTGCGGCGATTCAGAAAGAGTCCTGCGGCAAGTGTTTCCCCTGCCGGGTCGGCACAAGGGTAGTGGCCGACTGGCTGAAAAAGATCGCTGCCGGCGAGGGAAGGGGGGAATACCCCGGAAAAATCAGGGAACTTGCCTGCTCCATCCGCGACGGCTCCAAATGTTCCATCGGTCAGACGGGGTTAAACCCCATCCTCCATGCCCTGAAGCACTTCCCCAAGGCCTTTGCCTCAGCCATAGCCGAAGGGAGGAAGGCGAAAGAGGGTACATACCGCTTTGCCGTCACTGCACCCTGCCTGAATGCCTGCCCCAGCTCTCTCGATATCCCCCGGTACGTGGAAGAGATCAGTGAACTGAAATTCGCGGAATCACTCCTCACAATCCGCCAGAACACCTGCATGGCAGGCACATTGGGAAGAGTGTGCATACGTCCGTGTGAATCGAACTGCCGCCGGGCGAATATCGACGAACCTATCTCCATCAAGTATTTGAAGCGATTCGTCGCCGATTACGAAATAGAAAAAAACAGGCATCCGGAAATTGCCGGCAGGCCCAAAAGCGGTCATAGAGTGGCGGTTATCGGCGCCGGACCGGCAGGTTTGTCCTGCGCCTACTATCTGGCCCTTATGGGTCACCAGGTAACGATCTTGGAAAGACTGCCCGAGCCGGGCGGCATGGCCGCCGTGGGCATCCCGGATTACCGTCTTCCCAGGCCCGTCCTGAGGCGGGAAGCGGACCTCGTGCGGGAAGCCGGGGTGGATATCCATTATGGCGTAGAAGTGGGAAAGGACATAAAATTCGCCGATCTCAGGAAAGAGCATGATGCCCTATTCATCAGCGTGGGCGCCCATGACAGCACCCCTCTGGGAGCAGAGGGCGAGGATCATAATTATCGCGGTTTCATACCCGGCGTCAAATATCTTCTGGACATCAATCAGGGTAAGGATCCCTATCCGGAAGGAAAGAAAGTCGTGGTAGTCGGGGGCGGCAACGTGGCCATCGACTGCGTGCGTTCCTCATTCCGGATCGGCAAACCCGATGTAAATCTTGTCTACCGGCGATCAAAAGCGGAAATGCCCGCCGACCCCGTCGAAATCCGCGATGCAGAAGAAGAAAAGGTAATCTTCCATTACCTCTGCAACCCTACGAAGATCCTTGCCAGGGAAGGCAAGGTAGTGGGAGTGGAATGCATCCGCATGGAGTTGGGAGAACCGGATCAGAGCGGAAGACGCAGACCCTGCCCTGTGTCCGGCTCGGAATTCACCATAGAAACAGACATCCTCATTCCGGCCATCGGCCAGAAGATTGACCTGTCCTTCCTGGAAGAAAAAGACGGCATCAAACTGACCAGATGGAATACTATTGATGCCGACGGGGAAACCTTTGCCACTTCTCAGGAAGGCGTCTTCGCCGCCGGCGACTGCGTAACCGGCCCTGATGTTCTGGTGCGCGCCACAGGCACGGGAAAAAGGGCGGCGGAAATGATCGACCTTTTTCTCAGCAACAGTAAGCTGGAAGCATCGGAGAAAGAATGTTTCCGACACATTTTCTCCGCCATCGAAGTTTACAACAAAAACGAACAACTCGGCATCATTGGCGGTTTAAAGAAAGCCCATCTGCCGATGCTCGATCCGGAAGAGAGGAAGCATACCTTTCAGGAAGTGGAGCAGGGCTTCAAGACCAATGAGGCGATAGGCGAAGCGGGACGGTGTCTGCGCTGCTATAGAATCGGCATGGTCGCCCTGGGTTGAAGGATAAGGAAATGATAAATTTAACCATCGACGGCAAAGAAATTTGCACCCAGAAAGGGAGAACCATCCTTGAGGCGGCGCGCGAGGCCGACATTTACATACCCACCCTCTGCCACCACAAGCGTCTTCTGCCAATCGGCTCCTGCCGGATCTGCGTCGTGGAGGTGGATGGTTACGATAAGCCCATGCCCGCCTGCAATACGCCCGTTCTGGAGGGAATTTCTGTAACGACGCAATCGGACAGGCTGTCCCGGATGAGGCGGGAGTTCATAAAATTACTCCTCGTCTCCCATCCCACAGACTGCCCCCAGTGCGATAAGGGCGGAGAATGCCGGCTTCAGGACATTGTCTACGAAAACGAGATTGTCTCGGCTGAATACGCTTCCTTTCGGGAAGATAAAAAAGAGGCCTACGCCACCCCCCTCATCCGTTATTGGGAACTGAGGTGCATCCTCTGCGGCCGATGCTACCGCGCCTGCCGCGAGGTTTCGGGAAGGA
>DATESZ010000050.1:0-6851 GCA_035283845.1 Syntrophales bacterium
AGTCAAAAAAAGCATCAATTGTCATTTCGACCAAAGGGAGAAATCTTTTGACATCAATACCTCTTAGATTCCTCACGGAGTTTACACTGAGCGTAGCGAATGTGTTCGGAATGACAAACTGAGGACTTTTGCAATTACCTCTGAAGAAAAACTTTTCCTTTGTCATAAATCATGATACTTTATTTAGCATGAAATATAATATCAGAAAGGATGTGATTAATAATGTCTCTCAGTATTTCCGAAGATATAAAATCGGTCTCGGACCTCAAAAAGAAGACCAACGAAATCTTCCGTCAAATGCATCATACCGGCCGTCCCATAATCGTTACTGTTAACGGCAAACCTGATGCTGTTTTGCTGGACGTCGAGGTCTTTGAGAAAAAGTTAAAATCTTTGAATCTTGGCATGTTGCTGGCTGTGGCAGAAGCTGACGTTAAGGATGGCAGCGTTAGAAAAGCACGGGATTTCATGAAGGAGTTCAAAGAGAGTGCCAAAATACCGGGTTGAGATTACTAACGTTGCCGAATTGGATATACTCCAAATTTTCCAGTATGTTGCATCTGACAACCAGACGGCGGCAATGAAATTAGTCAGCGAGATAGAACGGCAAATTGACTCGTTAGAGAAATTTCCTCTCCGGTGCCCCGTCATCCCCGAATCTCGTGAACTGGGAAGAGAATATCGGCATATCATCTATGGACATTACCGCACCATATTTAGAATTGATGGATCCAGAGTGATTATCATGCGGATTATTCATGGTGCGCGGTTGTTGAGCTTAGAAATATTTGAGAAGTAGCACGTATGGCATGAAGTCACCAAGGTGGCCCATTATTGGATGGAAGTGAACACCATGACGAGGCCGATAATAGTGCGAGAGGGCCACCGCCCTATGGCAAGAGGGATCAACGATGAAGAAATCGCCTCAAAAGGATTCAGCCGAGCTTATCCCCGATACCTTGGCCCTTGAAAGGGAAATCGATAGGGGGTTCGAGAAGTTGATCGAGGAAGTGGAGGCCACGAAATGACTCGGAAGCCCAGTCGACCATCCATCCTCAAAGGATACGCCGACTTTCTTGATGATTTGAAGGACCGTATCCGCCAAGCGCAAGTCAAAGCAACGTTGTCGGTTAATTGCGAACTTATCTTGCTTTACTGGGAGATAGGGCAGAGATTGGATACAGTGCAAAAGCAGTATGGATGGGGGACCGCGGTCATTCCCCGCTTAGCCCGAGATCTCCGAAACGAGCTGCCTGAAGTAAAGGGATTTTCTGAACGCAACATTGGAAGAATGCTTGCTTTTTTCCGGGAGTATCCAAAGCTGGAATCGTTTTTGCCACAGGCTGTGGCAAAAACCAATGGATGCCGGTCTTTGCCACAACCTGTGGCAAAAATCAATCGAGGGCCGGATAATACAGTCCCGTTGGAAATATTTCTGCCTTATTTACCGTGGGGCCATAATATCTTGCTACTGGAAAAAGTAAAAGATCACTCCGTGCGCCTGTGGTATGCGAAAAAGACACTTGAAAACGGCTGGAGCCGAAATGTTCTCCATATGATGATTGATAGCCATGCTCATGAGCGTCAAGGAAAAGCAATCACAAACTTTGATGCAAAGTTGCCACCCGTTCAGTCAGATCTCGCCAAGCAAACCTTGAAAGACCCTTATCTCTTCGACTTCCTGACCCTCGAACAACCTTTCCACGAGCGTGAATTGGAAACCGGCCTCATTCAGCACCTCGAAAAATTCCTTTTGGAACTTGGTTCAGGATTTGCCTTCGTCGGCAGGCAGGTCCATCTGGAAGTCGGCAATGAGGACTTTTACATCGACCTGCTTTTCTACCACCTCAGACTGCGCTGTTTTGTGGTCATCGAACTGAAAATCGGGCCATTCAAGGCGGACTATGCCGGCAAGCTGAACTTTTATCTGAATGTGGTAGATGACCGCTTAAAGCACTCATCGGACCAACCCAGTATCGGATTGATTCTGTGCCAGGAAAAGAACAGGATTCTTGCTGAATACGCCTTACGTGGAATGACCAAGGCCATTGGTGTATCAGAATACCAGCTTACTCGAGCCCTGCCCAAGGAATTCAGGTCCAGTCTTCCTTCAATTAAGGAAATTGAGGCGGAGTTGTCGGAAGTAAAAACGAAGCCACGAGTCATGCGAAAAACACAAAAAGTCTGCGGCAGGAAAGGTGCCACAAAGGGGCCGAAGGGGTCATAAGATAGAGCCTCTCACTGCAAGGACGACAGTAAGCAAGGAGAACACGAGTAATGGCATGGGATGACGATCTTTTATCGGAGCAAAGAGAAGCTGCAGCACATTCCGGCAATCACGCTAGACTCTTAGCCGGACCGGGAACAGGTAAAACACTCACTCTTACACGGCACATATGTTTTCTTGTTGCTGAAAGGAATGCGTCTCCTCAAAGCAATTTGGCTGTTACATTTACACGCGCCGCCGCGCGGGAGCTTAGGCAACGCGTGGAAAATGAAGTCAGTGAAGGACAGTGCCCTCGTATTTCAACTCTGCACTCCTTTGCACTGAGGCAGCTCCTGAGAAACGCGCCTCGCATCTCTGATTTGCCACAACCATTACGCATTGCAGACGACTGGGAAGAACGCAACATAATTCTTGAAGATATAAAGGCATTGCTCAATTTAGGGCGCATCAGCGAGGCCCGCGATCTTCTAAATGAACTGTCAGCCGATTGGCAAAGCGGGTCGGCGATTGGATGGAACGTTTGCAAAGTGAAGGCGTTCGCGGGGCAGACTTGGTCTTTGCCTGTATTGGGCCTGCTCTGGAAATATTTAGTCGCTACCGGAAAGTTGAGACCGCTGATGGCCAGGTGGTCAAACTTGCCACATACCTGGAGAAGGTATGGGAAGTTGTCGGTCGGACGGCCCTTGAACAGATCCTTGGCACGGCTGAGGCAAGAGCACGCAATGGCATGGCGGGTGCCTTGGAGGAAGATGCCCGACTTACTGCCCTTTTTCTCTGGACACTCCAGAGCACAAATGGCGAAAGTAAAAATGAAAAAGGAAGAGGTAAAACTGAGGATATAGAAGAAGAGGAAGAAGAAATCGAAGATGAAGAGGAGAACGCCGCCGCTGGTGGGAAGGCTAAGGGCTACAACTTGATCTTCGACGTGGTACGCCGTTTTGCTCAACCCCTGGGCATTGAACTTCCCAAATGGGAAGGTCGCATCATAGAAACCAAGAAGGGGGTGGTGCGGCTGATGGCGGTTTCCGAACGTGCCAAGCAGCTTTTTGGCGAAGATGGCGCCAAAGCGGCCGCCGAATGGATAGAACGTGATCCATTCCAAGGCATGCAATTGGCGCTTTTCCCGGAAATGGAAAGGGAGCAGGTTCCCAAAATTCATGGACGCGGCCGGGGCCGTATCACAGTAACAGTAGACCCGGCAGCCATCAGTGAATCTGTTTCGCGCGAGGCGACTACGATGGACCGGGTGCATGCGGCGATGCTGCTCCAATCAGGCGGTCAAGCCAATGCGTTGCGGTCGCTCATCAATGCCGAACAGAATCGTGGTCCGGACTTCCTGCGGTTGGCCAATGCGCTTTCAGCTCTTTACCTATCAAACAGCGAAGAGAAGCGTCTGCTTGATGCCATGCTTTTGGCGGCTCCAAGATAAAGTAAGGAGGATATGAGATGTACATGATGTTTGTTGATGAGTCCGGAGATCAAGGATATCCACCAAGTGGCAAATGGGCTGGATGGGGAGGCAGCACACATTTTGCTCGCGTGGGATTGATTATTCATGGTTGGAAATGGAAGGCTTGGAATGAAAGACTTATGAGTTTCAAAAGAAACCGGGGCCTCACTTGGGATGTTGAAATTAAAGCATCTGATATCCGCAGAGGAAAAGGTGGATTTGTCGGGTGGGATCACACCAGACGCGAATTTTTCCTAAAGAATTTGATGGAGTTGGTTGGTGTCAAGCCAGACGTTCGATCTTTGGAATTGCTACTGGAGAGATATAATTTTTTTCTTGATAACCAGAATGATAAATCAGGTATTGTAATACTTGACCCTACGAAAGAAGCAAATGATGATAATATCCGATATTTTCAATCCTTTCTGTTGGCCCAATCGGACAAGCTGAAGCCCCTGCATATAGTCGAGGGGACTTTCTTTGCAAAGTCACACACGTCAAATCTCATTCAAGTCGCCGATGTCTGTACAAACGTGTTTTATCGGGAAATGGTAAGGGGTGGAAAAAGCCCAGAATATAAATCCATTTATCCTAGGTTTTGGCGTTATGCGGGGCGCCTTAAAGGGTACGGGATCAAAATATGGCCATAAAAAAGCGGCCAAGGAGACTCACGTCTCATCAGTCGCACACTTACGGCTGTCTTGGTCGCGATTAAAATATGTCATAATAATTAACCCAATGCAATAGAAATTTTTGAGAGTAAATTGGTAAAAAGCTGCTGAAATAATAAAAAAGGGTGACCAGATATGAGGGCTGAAACTTTATTGAAGCAAAAACGCCGAGCCGTGCTGGCCTTAGCCTCCAAACATGGTGCGAAGAATGTCAGGGTCTTCGGTTCAGCGGCCAGAGGTGAATCCGATCCTGAAAGCGATATTGATTTGCTGGTGAAGATGGAAGATGGCCGAAGTCTGCTGGACGTGAGCGCCCTGGTCTTGGACCTTCAAGACCTGCTCGGGACAAAAGTGGATGTCGTTTCCGAGGATGGACTTTATTGGCTTTTACGCCGGAAGATTCTAAAGGAGGCAAGGCCGTTATGAAAAAAGACCCGCGTGTGTACCTTGCTCAGATCCTCGAGCGCATTAACCGTATCCGTGAATACACGATTGCCGGGAAAGAAGCTTTTTTTGCCGACGGACGAACCTAGGACGCAGTCATCAGAAATTTTGAAGTTATCGGTGAAGCGACCAAACGGATTCCCGACCGAATATAAGAAAAAGTATCCGACAGTTCCCTGGCGATCATTGGCAGGATTTCGCGATGTTCTGATCCATCAGTACGAAGGTGTGAGTCTGGCCGAGATATGGCAAATTGTCGAAAAAGATCTGGAACCCTTGAGGCAGGCTATCACAGCGATTCTCCCGCCGTTGGAGGAATTGGAAAGGCAGCTTGCCGGTGACGATATGCCGGACGGAGAATGATTATGGAACCTTGGTATAAGATAGCCACACCACGTAAGGAGGTCCGGGAAGGCCGTTCGTTTAATCCTGATGAGTTCGCTATCCACCTGGAGCAAGTCATTGCCGGCATTGCACCGGAGGATTATCGGGAGCCAAGGCAATTCTTTGCACGCACCTGTTTTACACGGGCGCTGCGCGAGCACGCAGGGATGGTGCTCCGCAGGCTTTCCGGTGAGACGGCAAACACGGCACCGGTGATGACCCTCATTACCCAGTTCGGTGGTGGGAAAACCCATACGCTGACAGCCCTTTATCATCTGGTTACGAACGGCGCCAAGGCCAATGATTATCCTGGCGTTGATGCGTTAATCCGGGAGGCGAGTATAAAAACCGTTCCCGAGGCCAGGGTGGCCGCTTTTGTGGGCAACGCCTGGGACCCGCAAGAAGGACGGGAGACGCCGTGGATTGATGTGGCTTGGCAGCTTGCCGGAGAAAAGGGCGTTAAGGAGCTTGGCGCAGCCGCAAAGACAACGCCGCCGGGGACGGAGGCACTTGGCCGCGTATTCCAGGCGGCAGACGGCCCGGTACTCCTGCTTTTCGATGAAGTGCTCAACTACCTGAACCGGCATCGCGGCATGGCAGATCAGTTCCATGCCTTCATTCAGAACCTGACGGTAGCTATCACCGGCACGATGCAGGGGGCGGCAATCATAAGCTTGCCCCGCAGCCAGGTTGAAATGGCCGACTGGGACATGCAGTGGCAGGAAAAGATCACGAAGGTCGTCCGCCGTGTGGCCAAGGACCTCATCGCCAATGATGAAACTGAGATCAGTGAAGTGGTTCGTCGTCGTCTTTTCCAAGACATCGGCAGCGACCGTGTGCGCCGGAACATTTGCAAGGAATATGCAGACTGGTGCTTCGAACGTCGCGCGCAACTTCCACCGGAATGGACCGCTGTGGATAGCGCCGCCACGGAGAGTAAGGCCAGGGAATACCTGCGTGAGCGTTTCAAAGTATGCTACCCTTTCCATCCGGCTACCCTTTCCGTGTTCCAGCGGAAATGGCAGGCCCTTTCACAATACCAACAGACACGCGGCACACTCGCCATGCTTGCCCAGTGGATTTCCTGGGCGTACCGCACCGGCTTTACCGAGGCTCGCCGTGAGCCGTTGATCACACTTGGATCGGCGCCGCTGGAGGCGCCGGAATTCCGGAGTATGGTGCTTGGGCAACTCGGGGAATCGCGCCTTGTAGCGGCTATTGATTCAGATATCTCCGGTGCGCAGTCGCACTCGCGGGCGCTTGATGCAGACACGAAGGGCGCCTTGCGGAACATCCACCGTCGCGTGGGGACAGCAATCCTATTCGAATCTTCAGGCGGGCAGGTGGACAAGATGGCTCATTTGCCGGAGCTTCGTTTCGCTCTTGGCGAGCCTGACCTGCCTACCGCCCCGGCGGGGCAGGCAGGTGTGGACACGACTTCGGTGGATACCGCTGCCTTTACGCTCGAAGACAAATCGTATTTCATCCGGCGTGTCGGCTCCGATGGTTTCAAGATCAGTCATCAGCCAACGATGAAAAAGGTGGTGAGTGATCGGCGGGCGTCTCTCGATGAAGATACAGAGGTCAAACCGGCCATGCAGGCGCTTATCCGGAAAGAATTTGACCGGGGGGCAAGTATCCCGGTTTTGCCTTTTCCCGTGGATGGCGCTGCCGT
>DATESZ010000051.1:0-4058 GCA_035283845.1 Syntrophales bacterium
AAAGTCGCTTTTCCCTCCCCTGGCGGGAGGGAATAAAAGGGAGGGGGAAAATAACATTCAAGAATACGGCCGCTTATCACCCCCACCCTAGCCCTCCCCCGTCAATGGGGAGGGGATTTCGGACTTTTTACGAGATCATCACTTATGAAGCTTAGATAAAGAGGTGCTTCATGGATAAAGACAATCTGGAAATCCTGATGGAAGACATTCGAGGCAAGTTCGATTTGGTTCTGGAGGGGCATTCTTCTCTGCACAAACGCATAGACAAAGCCGAAGAAAATCTAAATGAGAAGATTTCACTGGTGGACTTTAAGGTAGGGGCACTGAATCAGAAAATCGACGGCGTTCGGGATGAACTGAATCAGAAAATCGACGATGTACATAATAAACTGAATCAGAAAATCGACAGCGTTCGGGATGAGCTTGGCCATAAGATTGACGCTGTTGCCGATGATCTTGCCGCCCATCGCCGCGATACGGAGGCGCATCCAGCGCTTTACAAGGTCAAAGAAGGCAGCTAAGCATGACAACACCTAAACTCTTATCCACACTTCAGGGTCCATAGTGATTCTCATCAATGGTTCCATAATAAACCTCCCTATTATGTCATCATGTATTTGTTTTATCTGTTCAAAACATTTCTAGTGAATAATATTAACACTCTTTTCAGAAAAGTTCTATAGGAAGAAACGGGAGTCAGGTCTTGCCTTGACAGTTATTTTGAAGTTTTCTTACTTGCATTTGTGTATCTAATGGGATACGCTATTTGACAATGAACCAATTTTACCGCCCACGTAAAAAGTCGCTTTTCCCTCCCCCGGCGGGAGGGAATAAAAGGGAGGGGGGAAATAACATTCAGGAATACGGCCACTAATCACCCCCACCCTAACCCTCCCCCGTCAAGGGGGAGGAGATTTCGGACTTTTTACGAGGGCGTCAATTTTACCGCACATCAGTATTTTATAGTTGGCTGTCCAATTTGAAAGATAAAATTGGGAGAGCCCGTATTATTAATCGTATCCGTGCTGCCGAAGCTGGAAATTTTGGTGACTGTGAACCGGTTGGCGAAGATGTTTCAGAAATGCGAATTCATGTTGGCGCTGGTTACAGGGTTTACTACACCCGCATGGGAGATATTGTGTACTTACTGCTCCTCGGAGGCAAAAAATCGTCTCAGTCCCGCGACATCAAACGGGCTATAGAGTTAGCACGAGCTTTAAGGGAGGAATAAAACTATGAAAAACGGAACTGCGCCATTTGATGCCGCTGATTATCTTACCGACGAGGAAACTATAGCAGAATATCTTACGGCTGCACTGGAAGACCCGGATCCTGATATGTTCCTCGTGGCAGTGAGGGATATTGCGCGTGCGCGAGGTATGACACAGTTAGCAAAAGATAGTGGTTTGGGAAGAGAAAGTCTTTATAAGGCACTTGCGATTGGCGCACAACCCAGGTATGCGACAATAATGAAAGTTGTTCGTGCGCTGGGCGTTAGGCTGCATGCCGAAGCAGTACATACCGGTCAGCCTGGTAGCGTGGGTGTCACTGGGGTCAGGCTTTGATAATGGCAAATAAGCGGAAGCTTGCCCATATTACATCTTTCTTTTTTATTAATTCCTTGACATCTTCAATAGGGGTTACTATAAGTAGTCATCAAAAATAGCCATAATGGAGACCTCAATGAACAGTACAACCGTTAGCATTGCCGAGGGCAAGAAAGGTTTCAGCCGCCTTATTCACGATACCGAGGAAAAAAGAGAGAATACCATTGTGACGCGACGGGGGAAACCTGTTGCCGTCATCATCCCCTACGATGAATATGAGCGCAAGGCCCGAATGGAGGCTTTTCAAAACATCATGGAAGCCAGGGCAGCTTTTTTAAAGGCCGGCGTCATAGCGGATGATGTCTATCGGGAATCCAGGATGCAACTGGAAGAAAAGCCATGAAACGGACAGTAGTTGATGCCAGCGTGATTCTGAAATGGTATCTCCTTGATGAGACACACGGCGTGAAGGCGCTGGCTTTGCTGCAACAATGCACTGCCCGGGAATTGGAAATACTGGCCCCGTCCCTGCTTACGTACGAACTGATGAATGGGTTGGTGATTGCCGCCCGGAGCGCACGACTCGACCAAGACACCGTTTCTTTATCCTTTAGTGGCTTCATGAACCTGGGTATCCGGTTATATGATATCTCTTTTTTTGCGGACAAAATGCTTCAGTATTGTCGGCTTTATGGACGTTCTGTATATGATTCCAGCTATCTGGCCCTGGCTGAACGGGAAGGCGTCGATTTGATCACGGCGGATGAAAGATTGTTTAACAGTGTGCAAAGGGATTTATCGTGGGTCCGCTGGATCGGCAGTTTGACTTTATGACTTCTGTTTGCCATGGTCTGGCTGGAGGCGAATTGTGGCAGCGATTACCATAGATTCACTCGAAAATGCACATCTAAGTATTCGATTTAATTATATTCACCTGGGTGGCCATTTTCATTTTCCTTTGTGACGGACACCGTCATGAGGGTTTCACCTGAAAATACCTTTCACCCTCCCCCTAACCCCCTCCCCTTGAGGGAGGGGGAAGGGGGAGGGGTAATTTTCATTCTCCTTTGTGTCGGGCACCGTCATGAGCGTTTCACTTACTGTTGATCAAGCACTTCAACAGGCTATAAAGCTGCACCGGGCAGGCGATCTGCAAGAGGCGGAGCGGATTTACCGCGCCATACTGAGTGCCGTGCCGAATCACCCGGATGCCAACCACAACCTGGGGGTGCTGATAGTTCAGGCGCAGCAACCCTCTGCCGCCCTGCCTCATTTCAAGGCGGCGCTGGAAACTAATCCGCATCACCAGCAGTTCTGGCTCAGTTATATTTATGCGTTGATTCAGGCAGGCCGGCAGGAAACTGCACGTCAAGCGCTGGAGCAGGGCCGTCAACGGGGTTTGAAGGGCGATGCAGTTGAAATTCTGGCACGGCAACTGCTGCCAGCTTTGCCGGCGGATCCCGGCGCCAAAAAGAAAAGTCCCAAGTCCAAACCCTCCAAAGGGGATACAACGGTTAGAAAAACAGGTCAGCATGGATATCCCGGCACTAAGGAGACTAATGCAATGGCAGCCCTGTTCAACAGGGGGCGTCATGTCGAGGCAGAAGCACTGGCCCGGAAAATAACGAAGCGTTTTCCGCTATTTGGGTTTGGCTGGAAGGCACTTGGGGCGGCGCTCGCAGCACAGGGACGTACGGAAGAATCTTTGGAGCCTAAACGGAAAGCGGCAGTATTGTTGCCTATGGATGCTGAGGCAAAAACCAACCTGGGCAATACCTTCAAGTTGCTGGGCCGTCTTGAGGAGGCCGAAGCCAGTTACCGCTGTGGGCTGGAGCTCAAGCCTGATCTGGCTGAGGCATACTGCAATCTGGGCAGCACTCTCATTGATCTTGGCCGATTGGAGGAGTCGGAAGCCTGTTGCCGTCGTGTGCTGGAGATCCAGCCGGATTACTTTGAGGCACATCTAAACATGGGCCTCGCCCTCCAGGAGCAAGGCCGTCTCTCCGAAGCCGAGGACTGCTATCGCCGGGCGCTGGAGATCAGGCCGGATTCACCTGAGGCGTACAGCAATCTGCTGTTTACCATGAACTACTCCACCAGACATCATCCCCTGCATCAACTTGAAGTGGCCCGCAGATACGGGCGGATAGTGGCGAAAAAAGTCCAGATGCGCTTTCCCGCCCGGCAGTGCATGCCCCAACCAGAGCGCCTGCGAGTAGGACTGGTGTCGGGGGACATTCGCAATCACTCTGTCGGCTATTTTCTTGAAAGTCTGATTATGCAGATCGACCGGAGCCGGGTGGAACTGATTGCTTTTCCGACTCACGCCAGGACGGACGATCTCACAGTCCGCATCAAACCATACTTTGTCTTCTGGAAACCTTTGTTTGGCTTGAACGACGAAGCCGCTGCCCGCTTGATCCATAGCGAAGGGGTTCATATTCTGCTTGATCTTTCAGGTCATACCGCCCACAACCGCCTGCCGGTTTTTGCCTGGAAGCCGGCGCCGGT
>DATESZ010000052.1:0-6643 GCA_035283845.1 Syntrophales bacterium
CGCCCAATGGTCATTACTCAAAATGGCGAGCCTAAAGCCGTTCTGCAAGACCCTGAAAGTTATGACAATATGCGGAAAGCCATTACTCTTCTCAAATTAATTTCCGAGGGTGAGGAAAATATCAAGCATGGGCAAGTTAAACCCCAGGAAAAAGTGTTTGAAAATATTGAAAAAGTTTTAGCGAAGAGAAGCGAATGAACCCCAAATATAAAGTCATTTGGACTGATGTTGCTGAAAATGATTTGTTAAATATTATCGAGTATATAGCAGGAGAGAACCTTACAAATGCAAAAAATATTTTCAGCAAAATAAAAGGTAAGGCAATAAATCTTAATCATCTTCCAGAGAGAGGCAGGGTGGTCCCTGAGTTATTAGACCAAGGCGTTCACCTTTACCGGGAGCTAATAATAAATCCTTGGAGAATAATTTACAGAAATCAGAGAAGAAAGTATATGTCTTGTCAGTGATAGACTCCCGGCAAAACGCAGAGGATATTTTACTGAAAAGATTAATAAAAGTATAAAAAATCTGCTAACAAATCAATTCAGGTGACGAGAAGGGGTTCGGGAGCGCTGACGCGGCAAGTCTTTCGGGCCGCGCCTGATTTCCGGCGTAGGGCTAAGAACATAAAGGGGGCACAATGGAAGATTTGGCTGGAATAGGAAAGCTGAGCGAATCGATAGAAAAAGGGAAACCGCGATGACCGTTACATGTGGTGGAAAATAGAATCAACATGATTTTACAGATCAAGCCCTGAATTGTGTTATAATGCAATCGGTTTAGTAAAAACTTAAATGTATGGAGAAGAAAAAATGATACAATTTAAAATAGTTGTCGAAAAGCACCCTGATACATATGTTGCATATCCCCTCGGTATGAAAGGAGTTGTGGTTGGTCAAGGGGAAACATATGAAGCTGCTTTATCTGATGTTAAATCGGCTATAAAATTCCATATCGATACTTTTGGCCCTGAACAATTCGAAATTGATCCCCCAATTTTAGAAGCTTTTATAGCAGAAACAGGGATAGCCGTTTGATCTCACAATTTCCTGCAGATGCTCCTATTAGAAAGGTGATGAAAGCCTTGGAGCGCTTGGGATTCACCGTGGTTCGCGAGGGGGATCATATCGCCATGATAAAAGAAAACCCCGATGGAACCCGCACTTCCCTTACGATGCCCAACCATCCAACAATAAAAAAATCCACCTTACGAACTATCTTGACCCAGGCAAGAATTTCAAGAGACGAATTTCTTGAAGCATATGATTCGTAAAAAATTTTGGTATAAAAACTTTTTGCGCCGAACAAAAAAATCCAGCCGACCGCTTACAGCGTCGGCTAATTTTGACCGTTCTAATTATTTACTGATTGTTGCAGAGAAAAATAGAACCGTTCCCATTTCCCTTTGATTGAAGCATTGCAAGGGCAAAAATGGGTACATAAGGAGTCGCATAGACAAAGTGAGATTCAGCGATGACTGTGACGCAGGGTATTCTAGTTCGCCAACCACATGATCTGACGGTCGCATGGGCGCAACGCGTCGTCAATTCCCATGCGTCCGACACCAACGTATCGGGGATCCATGTGCTTTCCGCAGATATTGGGACGACAACGCGGGTAATTGTTGCTGTCGAACACAATGGGCCAGAGACTTTGCCCCGTCGTTGGTTCATAAAACTGCCATCCCGGGCGTGGCGGGCATGGTTAATTACAGCTTTACCGCAACTCCTCCAGACAGAAGTGCGTTTTTATCAAGAAGTGGCTCCGTCCGTGCCTGTGCTCTACCCCACCGTCTTAGCGGCGCAGCGTCAGCGCGGACGGGGCACGACACTGGTAATGGCTGATGTGACGGAATGGGGCGCGATACCCGGCTCTCCCCGTGATGTTTTGACGACTAATCAAGCTGCCTTGGTAGTCGAACAACTGGCTCATCTCCATGCGCGTTTTTGGCATAAAGCAAGTCTCGACGACGCCTATCGCTGGCTGGCCGGTCCTGTCCGGCGCTGGGAAGACCGCCTGGGCGCTGCCCTGGCAGTGCCTTTGATGCAACGGGGGTTACAGCGTGCGGGAAGCAATATTCCCACAAAGCTCCACGCCCCCGCTGTGCGCTATGCTCGCCAGCGTCGCCACGCGATGCGTTTTCTTGCGGGCGGTCCACGCACCCTCGTCCATCACGATCTGCATCCCGGTAATCTTTTCTGGCAGCAATCCCAACCAGGATTCCTCGACTGGCAACTCGTCCGCATTGGCGAAGGGATTGGCGATGTCGCGTACTTCTTGGCTACAGCGCTAGCTCCCGAAACCCGGAGGACGCATGAACTGCGCCTTCTTACAAGGTATCAACAGATCCTTGCGGACCATCGTGTCGCGGCTCCCGACTTCACAACGTTGCTGCAAAGATATCGCGCCCATCTAATCTATCCCTTCGAGGCCATGGTGGTGACACTTGCGGTTGGTGGCATGATGGAGCTGGAAAGCAATCTCGAACTCATACGCCGAGCCTCCGCTGCGGTTGAGGACCACGATGCCTTTGCATTCATAGCGGCATGGAATAAAGATGAGGGATAATTCCGGGAATTCCGTTAACAGCATACATAATTATAGAGAATTAAGTAATGTCCCCGGAACACCTCCCCAGCCTCCGATCCCCCGTCGCTCCGGCTTCCATGCTTGCCTGAGGCCGGGAGTTGGACGGGTAAAATTATGACGGAAGGATATATGGAATTAACAGGTTTTCCCCCAGTTGCGGACATGCGTGCTAAAATCCTTATTCTCGGGACATTTCCAGGAGAAGAGTCGCTGAGGCACAAAGAATATTATGCCCACCCACGGAATCTCTTCTGGGACATGATGGAATACGTCTGTGGCGCCGGCAGAGACAAGGATTATAATGCCCGTCTGACTATATTGAAAAAAAAGCGGATAGCTCTTTGGGATGTACTTAAGTCTTGCAGCAGGCAAGGAAGTGTAGACACATGCATTCGGAATGGCCGTTTCAACGATTTCAACACATTCCTGTCTCGCTACCCCGTGAAAGCAGTGTTCTTCAACGGAAAGACAGCAGAAAGGTTGTTTCGGCAGCATGTTGTTATACCGAAGTTAATGCCCTCCCCTCATTTATTTGTGCTGCCCTCTACAAGTCCGGCAAATGCGAGGATGGCGAAGGACGAAAAAGTCAGGCGATGGTGCGAGGTAAAACTATATCTCTAAAGCGCTTTGTCGTTATGCGGATTACGATATAAATATTAACATTTCAACGGGATAATGCTATTAAATTGATAAAATTTCCCTTGAGGATGTCCTGTTCTGAAAAAAAAAATAATCATAACAGTTTTTTTGCTTCTTTTTGTGAGTGTCGGTTTCCTGGTTTATCTGGGTCAGCGGGAGGCAAGGCTGGGCGAGCTCTTCTACTCGGGGACCATAGAGGCGACGGAGGCTAACCTTGCGTTTCAGGCGGGCGGCCGGGTGGTGCGCGTCATTGTCCGGGAAGGTCAGGCGGTAGTAAAGGGACAGGTGCTTGCGGAATTGGATCGCGCGGAATATGAAGCCCGTTTTGAGCAGGCCATGGCCAATGTGGCAAGATACCGAGAGCTTCAGAAGCAACTGCAGACTCTTCTTGAGGTTTATGAAAAATCTCTTCCCCTGGAAGTTGACAGGGCGGAAGCGGGTGTGCGTGCTTTGAGTTCTCAGTTGGAGGAACTCCTGTCAGGAAACCGCGCCCAGGACGTGGAAGGGGCGCGGCAGGCATTTCTGAAAGCGGAAGCCGTTATGGAAGAGGCGCGTAAAAACCGGGATAGGTATGATCAGCTCTTTAATATGGAGATTGCCTCAGAAAAGGAATGGGATGCGGAAAGGCTGAAATACGAAACGGCTCTCCGGGATTATGAACAAAGGAGGGAGGCCTACGATCTTGCTAAAGAGGGCCCACGGCGGGAGGCAATCGAGACGGCCCGGGCAAGATTATCGGAAGGCAAGGCAGCGCTTAATAATGCGCGCAACGATCTGAAAAGGATCGAAGCTGCAAGGAGGGATGTTGAGTCGGCGCGCCAGCAGGTGAGAGCGGGCGAGGCGGCCCTCGCCCAGGCAAAGATACAGGTGGAATATACGGAACTGAAGGCGCCCTTTCCCGGCATCATCACCAGCCGTAATGTGGAACCGGGAGAGGTGGTCACGCCAAGCCGGGAAGTTATAACCCTGGCCGATCTTTCCCGTGTGGACCTGAAGATATTTGTTGGAGAGACGGAAATCGGCAAGGTAAAGCAGGGACAGAGTGTGGACGTGAAAGTGGATACCTTCCCGGACAAAGTCTACAAGGGAGTTGTAACCTTTATTTCACCGGAGGGGGAATTTACTCCCAAGATTATCCAGACCCACAAGGAACGGGTCAAGCTCGTTTACCTCGTAAAAATTTCTCTTCCTAATCCCGATTTGGAATTGAAGACAGGAATGCCGGCCGATGCCTGGTTGCGATGATTCTTTTATCCGGGTGGACAATGTGTCGCTCAACTTCGGCCCAATTCAGGCGGTGCAGGGGATCAGTTTCACTGTCCGCCGGGGAGTGATTGCCGGCCTGGTGGGTTCCGACGGGGCGGGTAAATCAAGTCTCTTAAGAATGATGGCTGCCATGATCAAGCCCGCGTCGGGAAGCATTTCCATTGCGGGACTTGATGTGGTCCGGGAGAAGGCCAGGGTGAAGCATCTGATCGGTTATATGCCGCAGAGGTTCGGCCTCTACCAGGACCTTACGGTGGAGGAGAACCTCGATTTTTTTATGGATGTATTCGGTATTTCGGGGGCTGAAAGGGCGAATAGGCGGAAACGTTACCTGGGGTTTTCTAATCTATCCCCTTTTATCGATCGTCTAACAGGCAACCTCTCCGGCGGGATGAAACAAAAGTTGGGGCTGGCCTGCGTTCTTGTTCATGAGCCGCAGGCGCTTATCCTCGATGAGCCGACAAACGGCGTTGATCCTGTATCGAGGCAGGAGTTCTGGGATATACTGAGGGAGATGAAGGAAGAAGGTATGACGATCATTATTTCCACCGCCTATCTCGATGAAGGGGAGAAGTGCGACCAGCTTGGCCTGTTACACGATTCCCGGCTCCTTGCCTGGGCGCCTCCCGCGGAGATACGGGCCGGTTTCGCCACTCTGGAAGAGGCCATGATCCGGCGCATCGGAGAAGTGGACGGGGAGCTTGTTCATGACCATTTCCATGCCTGACGGGTCCCTGAAAAGTCCGGATGCCATTACTGTGGAAAATCTGGTTAAGTGTTTCGGCGCCTTTACGGCGGTGGATAGGATTACTTTTTCCGTGAAAAAAGGAGAAATTTTCGGATTTCTCGGCCCTAACGGTTCGGGGAAATCCACTACCATCCGCATGCTCTGCGGGATCATCACGCCAACTTCCGGTTCCGGACAGGTGGCAGGGCATGACATTGTAATGGACACCGAAGGGATAAAGCGTTCCATCGGCTACATGTCCCAGAAATTTTCCCTCTATGAAGACCTGACGCCTTTCGAAAACCTGCGTTTTTATCTCGGCATTTACAATGTGCCGCAGGAAAGCTGGCGGGAACGCATGGAATGGGTGCTTGATACAACCAGATTGCAGGACGTTCGCAACCGGCTGACGGGCGAACTGCCGCCCGGATGGAGACAACGGCTGGCGCTGGGATGCGCGCTTCTCCACCAGCCGGGAATCCTTTTTCTCGATGAACCGACTTCCGGTGTCGATCCTATAACGAGGCAGCACTTCTGGGATTTCATAAGGAAATTGGCTCGGGAAGGGATAACGGTTTTTGTGACCACACATTACATGGACGAAGCGCGCCATTGTGAACGGATAGTCATGATAAATGAGGGACGAATCGTTGCGGCGGGCAGTCCTTCTGATATAATACAAAAGACTTGTCCCGGACGCCCCGAGGCGGACTTGAATGATGCCTTTGTCGCTTTGATGGCCGGCAAAAACCGCGAATCGTAATCGGGAAGTTTTTATAAACTTTTTATATTGACTTATGGAGACGGTTGAGGCTTAAATGGCAAAATTGTGACAAAATTGACCCCCTTAGGGATGTGAGGTTATAGATAGTGCAGCAAGTTCTCGTTACCGGCGGCGCCGGTTTTTTAGGTTCGCACCTCTGCGAGCGACTTCTTGATGGCGGATGCGAAGTCCTCTGCCTGGACAATTTTTTTACAGGCAGCAAAAAGAATATCCTCCACCTCACAGGCAATCCCCATTTCGAAATGATCCGTCATGACATCATTAATCCGATCTATCTGGAGGTAGATCAAATCTACAATCTTGCCTGCCCCGCCTCGCCTGTTCATTACCAGTATAACGCCATCAAGACGATTAAGACCAACATTCTGGGCAGCCTGAACACCCTGGGCATTGCCAAGCGCGTCAAGGCAAGAATCCTTCAGGCTTCCACTTCAGAGGTTTATGGCGATCCGGAGATTCACCCGCAAAGGGAAGATTATTGGGGAAAGGTAAATCCGATAGGAATCAGGAGCTGTTACGACGAAGGCAAAAGGGCGGCCGAATGCCTGATGATGGATTATCATCGTAAAAACCAGGTGGACGTGAAGATTGCCAGGATATTCAATACCTACGGTCCGCGCATGGCCGTAAACGACGGA
>DATESZ010000053.1:0-37296 GCA_035283845.1 Syntrophales bacterium
CAATCAATCTTCAGCTTACTCCTTTGGCGCCCAGGTGGCCGAGGTCGAGGTCGATCCGGAGACCGGAAAAGTGAAGGTTCTTCAAGTCGTGGACGCGCACGACTGTGGCTTTGCCATCAATCCCCAGGGAGTTGAGGCCCAATTGGATGGGTCGGTTCATATGGGAATGGGTATGGCACTGACCGAGGATCTCCAATGGGACAACGGACAGGTCCTTAACGCTTCCTTATTGGAATACAAAATACCTACGAGCGTCGATATACCGCGGGCGATCCCTATCCTGATTGAACCTATTGACCCTCAAGGTCCGTTCGGCGCCAAAGGGATCGGGGAGTCAACGCAAATTCCCACGGCGCCGGCCATCGCTAATGCAATTTATGATGCCATCGGAGTGCAGATCAAAAATCTTCCCATTACGCCGGATAAGATTCTCCGTGCTTTGGAAAGAGCGGGGAGGGAGCAGGGTTGAGTGCATGAAACAGGTCTTTCGATTAACATAATTTCGGGAGAAAAAGAAACAAGCATCATTTGGACCGCAGCGCCTGGCCGGCGGCCCGCACAGCTTTTCTGATTTTTACGTAACCCGTACAGCGGCACAAATGCCCACCCAAGGCCGTGTCTATCTCTTCCGCGCCGGGATCGGGGTTCTCATCAAGAAGTGCCTTGGCGGCAAGAATCATGCCGGGGGTGCAAAAACCACACTGGATAGCACCTTGTTCGACGAAAGCCTTCTGCACCGGATGCAATTCCTGTCCTTCCGACAATCCTTCGACCGTGGTTATTTCTTTACCTTGAGCTTCTACTGCCAGTGTCAAACACGCCAGCACGGGCGTTCCCTCTATAATGATCGTGCACGTACCGCATTCCCCGAGGCCGCACGCCTCTTTTGCTCCCTTGAATCCCAACTGCCGCACCATTTCCAGAAGGGTGTCGCGGGGCTCAGCGGCAACTTCGTAAGTACTACCGTTAATCTTCAAGGCTATGACCTGCTTCACTTCGGCGCCTCGTTTCCGGCTTTTTCCCATGCCTGTTCCAGGCATTGCCGCAATAACACTCTGGCCGCCTGGCGCCGGTAACCCGCAGGAACGTCGGGGGCCGCAGCACAGGTAATAAAACCGATATCCTTGACTGCTTCGACTGCTATTTCGTCCAGCGCCGCGGGTGTAATCTTCTGCCCGACCAACTGATCGACCGGGAGAACCGTAGGCAGTACTGAGCTCCCGGACACAACCGCCGATGCCTCCTTGCAGGTAACGCCATCGGCTTCGCGCGATATTCTTGCGGCTGCGTTGACCAGCGCAAAGTCGAGGGTCCGACGTTTGGCCACCTTGTTAAAAGCAGTGCCGCTGCCCGCAGGCAAGCTGGGGAAATGAAAATGGGTGATTATTTCCTCCCTCTCTATCGTGTGCGAACAAGCTCCGTCGGCCTGGAAGAGATCGCCAACCGGCAACAAACGGCTGCCGGAAGGAGAAGCAACTTCAGCCGTTACCCCGATGGCCATCAAAGCCGGCGCCAGGTCGGAGCTGGCGGCTGCCCGGCATTGGGACCCCGACGGGAAGACATAACATCTATTGCCGCCGCGCTTGAAACATGGTTCCTTCCCGCGCCACCATTCATGTGAACGGTCGCAATAACAGCAGCGGTTGTCGAGAAGAATATTCCCGCCTATAGTTCCCATATTGCGAAGTTCGGCAGCCGCCACCCGGGAGGCAGCCTGCACCACCGCCGGCCACCAGGTAAGGTCTTGCAGCCGTCGAAGGCCCACTGCCGCGCCCACGGCAAACCGACCGCCGCCTTTGTCTTCCACCTTTCGCAATTCATCAATCTCTTTTATGTTTACGATGAGTTCCGCGATAACGCTCCGCCTTTTCAAGGACGGCAACAGGTCGGTTCCCCCGGCCAGTATTCTTGCTTTGCCTCCTGCCTGGGCCAGAAGCTTTACGGCTGCTTCCACGCTTTTCGGGCTGGCATATTCAAATTTGGGCAGTCTCATTTCTTTTCACCGCCTTTGAGCACCCGGTCAGGGGTTACGGGCAAATCACGGAAACGTTTTTTCGTAGCATGATAGAGGGCGTTGACTATGGCGGGAGCTGTCGGTACTATCGCGCCCTCTCCGCATTCCTTAGCTCCAAAAGGACCCTCAGGATCACAAATTCCCGTATGGATGCACTCAACGGAAGGCATGTCTTTAGGCAGGGGAATCGCATAGTCAGCCAGAGAAGGATTGAGAACCTGCCCCTGGCGCACGACCATATCTTCGCTTAACGCAAAACCGATTCCCATCTGTATGGATCCTTCCAATTGCCCTTCAACGGCCATCGGGTTGACCATCTGGCCGCAATCATGAGCGCTGAGCACGTTTACCACCTTTACCTGTCCCGTATCCTCGTTTACTTCCACTTCGGCCACCTGGACGCCGAAAGAATAGGCTGCGTAAAACAACTTCTCCGGAGGGTCATACGAACCTTCGGCTATCAGCGGCTTGAAATTATGAGCTTCCTGCCACATGCGGGCCGCCTGTTTGAAATGCAGACGCTTGCCGGAACTGAGACAGATAATTTCTCCGAATTCCAGCCGCAGCTCGTCGCGCGGCGCTTCCCATTTGGCCGCCAGAAAAGACAGCAGTTTTTCTTTCACCTCCGCAGCGGCATTTTTGACGGCGTTACCGGCAAAAACCGTCTCGCGGCTGGAATAGCTTCCGAGGTCAGCCGGGGTAATGTCCGTATCCGCACGGACATAACGAATGTCCTGGAAGGCAATTCCAAGCTCTTCGGCTGCTATCTGCACCATAGCCGTGTCTGATCCCTGTCCGGTATCAGCAGCGCTGCACAGAAGGTGAACACCGCCATCCTCGTTGACTCGGATTATAGCCGTCGCGTAGGCGGGTATTTCCGGACGCAGGCGGAAGCCCTGCCCGGAAGAAAAGCCGGCGCATCCAATGCCAATACCCTTCCCTTTCGGCAGATTGGCCCGTTTGGCGTACCATCCGGACTTCTCAACCGCCTTCTCTATGCACTTTTTAAGGCCGCAACTGCCTAACCTGAACCCGGCTATGGTAAGTTCCCCGCTTTCCAGGGCGTTGCGCAGCCGGATTTCCACCGGATCCATACCAATATCTTCGGCCAGCATGTCCAATTGCACATCGCTGGCAAACTGCAACTGGGGAGCAGTGTGACCGCGCATGGCGCTGGAAACGGGATTGTTCGTAAATGCGCGCACCCCTTCGTAATGGTATGAACCATACCGGTACGGCAGACACAGGTACAACCCTCCTATATAAATACTGATCTGCCCCCAGCCGCTATAGGCCCCCCCATCCGCCAATACTCTCGCGTGCCTGGCCGTTATGTCACCCTGGCGGTTAACTCCTGTCTTGAGATAGATCTTCATGGGATGGCGCCGCCGCGTACTGATGAACTCGTCCTCGCGACTGTAGACGATTTTCACCGGGCATCCGGTTTCCCGGGCCAGAAGGGCTGCGCAAAGATCAAGCGAAAAAACCCCGTCCGATTTGCTCCCGAAGCCTCCCCCGACGAAGGGAAGGATTACGCGCACCCGGGATTCCGGTATCCCCAGCAAGCGGGCCATATCACTCTTCATCATGTAAGGCACCTGGGTGCCGGTCCACAGAGTGTAATACCCCGGATCGTCGTACCTGGCGACGCAGGTGTGCGGTTCCAAAGGGACATGCGAACATGACGGCGTGTTAAATATATCTTCCCGGATATGACAGGCCCGGCGGAATCCTTCTTCCAGGTCGCCGTAAGTCAAAACGATCTTCCGGCTGATATTGCCAGGCATGTTTTCGTGTATCAGGGGAGCCCCCGGTTCCATTGCCTCCTCGGGAGTAAAGAGCGGTTTCAGTTCCTCCCATTCAACTTTGATCCTGTCAAGGGCTTCGGCAGCAGCATCCTCATCTATGGCAGCCACAGCAGCTATGGCATCTCCAATATATCTCACCTTGTCTTTAGCCAGGGGAACGAAGTCGAGAGCCTTCTCCCGATGCCGCGTTGGACTACACCCAAGTCCAAGCGTATCCTGACCGGTAACCACCGCCTTTACTCCTGGGACTCGCCTGGCTTCGTTGGTATCAATGTGCAGGATGCGGGCATGGGGCAACCAACTGTTGAGTATCTTGCCACAGAGCATGCCGGGCGGCTCCAAGTCCCCGGCGTACTCGGCTTTGCCCCTGGCCTTGGCGGGGCCATCCATGCGGGGTATGCTGTGTTCGAGCACCTTGTATTCTTCCAATTTTATTCCTCTCGGCAATGATTTGATGCGAACTCGCTTTTCTGTTCGCGAAGTATAGGAAAGCGTGAGTTGTGTGTCAAGAAAAAGTAGCCACCGTAAAAATCGTCCTGGGAAATCGGCGTCCCTTCCATTGTGCTTGACGAATATCCGGAAAGTCCTATAAAAGGCAGGACAAATACGCACATGAATATCGCAAAATCCCTCTTGACAAATAGAACGGTCGTTCTACATTATGGCGGTCTGATTTTCTCAAAGGAGAGAAATCATGTCCGCTCCTGCCGCCGTTTATCGTCCACGAAATCCGCAGTCTTCGGACTACTACCGCTGCGTGGAGGACTATTTTGAAACCTTTGTCCAAATCTATGACGAGCATTTCTCCAGGCAGTACGGCTTCTGGCGGTCCTATGTCGAGCAGGTGATCTATCGTTATCTCGACTGCGGCGACCTACACAACGGGTTTGCCCGTGTGAAATGTAAAGACTGCGGCCATGAATACCTCCTGGCATTTTCCTGCAAGCGCCGCCACTTTTGCCCATCGTGCCATCAGAAACGCGTGGTGGAATTCGGGGAATGGCTCTGCATGGATGTCATCAAGAAGGTGCCCCACCGGCATTTTGTATTCAGCATCCCGAAGATCCTCCGCCGTTACTTTCTCTACGACCGGAAGCTTCTTGCCGATCTCAGCCGCTGCGCCTGGGAATCCCTGAAGGTCTTTCTCCAGGATGCGGTTCCTGAAAATGATCCCATCCCCGGCGCCGTCATCGCCATGCAGACCTTCGGCGATTTTCTGGGATACAATCCTCACACCCACATTCTCGTGACGGACGGCTGTTTCTATGGTGATGGCGGCATGTTCCGCGTCTCTCCACCCTTTGAACTCAAGAAGTTGGAGGCCATCTTCCGGCACAAGGTATTCCGGATGCTTCTGAACAAGGGGAAGATCACACAAGAGATGATCACCATGCTCTCAACATGGCGGCATTCCGGCTTCAACGTCTTCTGCGGCAACCGCATTTCGCCCAATGACGAAACGGCCATGGAGAATCTGGCCCGCTACATCATTCGGGCGTCATTCTCCCAAGAAAGAATGCAGTACCTGGATCAAGAGGGGACGGTCGTTTATACTTCCAAGGACGGCGCGACAACCAAGAACTTCCCGGCCCTGGAATGGCTGGCCGCGATGTGTTCGCACATCCCGAACCGGGGCGAGCAGATGGTGCGTTACTACGGCTTCTACAGCAACGTCTCGCGGGGAAAACGGCAGAAGGAAGGTCTGGATGACGCCATCCCTTGCATCCTCGAACCCCAGGGAAACGAAAAGGCTTTCAGGAAAAGTTGGGCCAGGCTGCTTGAGAAGATATACGAAGTAGATCCCCTGGTCTGTCCAAAATGTCAGGGGGCCATGCGGATCATCAGCAGCATCGGAGACCAGGAAGTGATCAAGACCATCCTCAAGCACCTGGGCATCTGGTTGGTCAGGTACAGGCCGCCGCCGAAAATCCATGACCCGCCAGGGGGACATGACGAAGTCGTGTCCCCATACGCCGCTGCCGATCTCCAGCTTCAAACACACGCTGATACTATCTACGGCGACCCCGAATATACCTGGGATGAATACATCCAGTCATAACGCATTTTGAAAAATAGGCGTGCCGGATAGGTCTGTCTGAATTACGCTCAAAAATGCCCTCTTGCCGAGTGACTCGACCAAAGGGTTAGCTGATTTCTCAAAAGAGCGGCCACTAATCCACCTTTCTTACCCAACCGCATCGCTATCCCCTTCTTTTTGATGCAAAACAGATGCAAAATATACATTGACAAGCAAAAACAGCCCCCCTATACTTCCGACCACCGAAAGGAATGCCTTATCAAATCAAATTAAGAAGCGCTTTTTTAATGAGGTAAACCCCGGGCGAAAGAATGAGGAGAAAACCACAATTGAGAAACTGATTCAACAGTTTGTTGGCAACGGCGATCTCTTCGATTTTGAGATTTACTTCAGCGAGGTCTTCCACACCTCTCCTTCCCCCCTTGAGGGGGGACGCAAGGGAGGTGGTTTTGACATAGTCATCGCCAACCCGCCCTATGTGCGCCAGGAATCCATCAAGGCATTCAAACCCCAACTGAAGCAGGCCTTCGGCGGCTTCTATTGCGGCACCGCCGACCTGTACACCTACTTTTACAAGCGCGGCCTGGAGATCCTGAAAGCCTCGGGACATCTTTGCTTCATCGCGCCCAACAAGTTCATGCGCGCTGGTTACGGCAGGAACACCCGCACACTCCTCGCCGGCGAAGCGACGCCCAAGGTGGTGATCGATTTCGGCGACCTTCCCATCTTTGACGCCACCACCTACCCCTCCATCCTGCTCGTGGAAAAAAACTTAACTCCCTCACCCTTGACGGGGGAGGGTCGGGGTGGGGGTGAATTTCTCGCCGCCACCTTCACCGCTCCTTCCCAGTTGGAACGCCTGGACGAAACCCTCGCCACCGTCAGCTTCACCATGCCGATTAACGCCCTGAAGGCGGAGGGCTGGACGCTGGAACGCCCGGAGGTGCTGGCCTTGATGGAGAAGCTCAGAAAGGCCGGCAAGCCGCTGGGCGAGTATGTGCAGGGAAGATTCTATCGGGGCGTCTTGACCGGCCTGAACGAGGCCTTCGTCATCGACGAGGCCACCCGGCAGCAGCTCATCGCCGAAGACCCCAAAAGCATCGAACTGATCAAACCCTGGCTCCGCGGCCGCGACATCCGGAAATGGAAAGCGAACTGGGCGGGGTTGTATCTCATCGCCATCGCCAGCAGCGCTAACAAAGGATGGCCCTGGTCAAGGGAGAAAACCGAGGTGAAAGCCCGTCCCTTATTTGCGAAGGCTTATCCAGCTATTTACCGGCATTTATCGCAGTATGAGAACAAGCTATGTAAACGTGAAGATCAGGGGAAGTTCTGGTGGGAGCTAAGATCATGTATATATTATGACGAATTCGAGAAAGAGAAGATTGTTTACCCGAACATTACAAAAACAAATATTTTTGCCTATGACACTACAGGTGTCCTGACAAATCAGAAATGCTTTATAATACCTACAACTGACATTTACCTTGTAGCAATTCTTAATTCTAAACTGGCTACCCAGTGGTTCCATTCAACACTACCTTTATTACGTGGCGGGTTCTTTGAACCGAGTGCAATCTTCATGCAGCACTTTCCCGTTTTTCCCGCCTCTGACACCCAGAAAGCCCCCATCATCGAGCGCGTCCGGAAAATCCTCGCCGACCCCGACAGCCCCACTGTCCCTGACCTTGAAGCAGACATAAATCAACAGGTCTATACCCTATACAAACTGACTCCAGAAGAAATCAAAATTACAGAAAAGGAGCAATGACAAATCGATTGGGACAACGCATTCTTTGCAAGTAGGCAGGAAAACGTATTACCGACATGATAAGTGATGTGATGAAAAAATTCGAGTCACCATCAGATTATAGTAAATTTTCTTATATGATAAAGAAAAAGAGCCGGGATCCAGAGGGTTCATGGTGCCAAAATTTCTTGGAAGGCTTACTTGCCACATGCAAAACAAGAACAATTGAACTGCCCCCAAAAACCAAATTGTGGCGTTCTCAGTTGGGGAAGGATAAATCTCGCCAAAATATAAGTGCGGGAATAATATGTTTAGATACCACCCTTCGACCTTTTCCTCCCCATCGAATGAAGCCTCTCCCTGACAAGGCCGAAGCAGGCAGAGCTAATCCAAAAGGGGTTCCCGTTTTATACCTTTCAACAGATCGAGAAACTGCAATGTCTGAATGTCGGCCTTGGTTAGCAGCATTTATTTCAATTGGTATGTTCTATACAAATCGTGATCTTAAAATACTTGATCTTTCAAAAGACGAATACATTCCTGTAAGAACTAATAATATGGGGAAAATAAATAATGATCAAAATCTTGTTGAAAAAGTAATTTGGGGCAACATAAATAAAGCATTTACAAAACCTATTCAGCGTTCCGATCAAATAGCAGATTACATACCTACACAAGTAATTGCCGAATTTTTCAAATCTAAAAATTTTGATGGTTTAAAATATAGGAGTGCCCTTGGTAAAGGGTATAATATAGCTTTGTTTGATCCTTCATCAACGGAGCAAGCTGACTGCTCGCTTTTTGATGTCAAAAGTATCTCCTTGTCATTCAAAGCTATTGATGGAGCTAAATACTCAACTCATTTTGGTGAAAATCGCAATAACTACGAAGACACATAACAAGGCGCTTTCAGGCGGAGCGCAAAAAAACGCCCTAGTGAAGCGCAATGTTCACGAGATCAGCATTATGGCTCAACGCAAGAAGAACCCTATAATTGACACGGATGTCCTTCTAAAGAGCAAGAGACGCTGTTGTCTATGTTTTGGCCTGAATTGCGATTCCAGAGAGAAGAAGGGGCAGATTGCACATCTTGACCGTAACTCAGCCAATAGCAAGCCAGACAATTTGGCTTTCTTATGCTTCGATCATCATGACGGATACGATTCCAAAACCAGCCAATCGAAGTCTATTCAAATCAACGAAGTGAAAGCTTACCGCGACGATCTGTATCAGTATATCGAGAGCGGCAAACTTCGTGATAGCGTAATCCCCGAAAAGCCTGAGCAGAAAGATGAGTATAATGAAATTTATTCTTATTTAAGTTGCCTCTACAACGATATCGGCTTGTTCGTTAAGCAATATTACAATTCCGAAAACTCACATAATAATCAAGCATCCAAGGCACTACATGAAAGAACGAAAGAATTTGTTCCGTTGTCAGCGAAATATGAACTGTCGCTATCAAAAGAACTTTATGCGGAAATAACAGCTTTTTTTGATCTATTGCTTGATTATAAAAATAGAGTTGAAGGCGCTGTTTCTATCAATAGGGATGAAACGGCATACAAGCGCTGGCTGGCAATAAACACAGAGTTTTACGAAAATTCAGCACCAATGCTCGAAAGGCTGCGTAATGGGATCGAACAAGTTCATGCCAGATGAAACGTCATTGTAGAAAAGGAGTCATGAAATTGATGACTGTCTTCATTCTGGAAAGAAACCCTTATTGCTAAAATATCTCTTGACATGTCCGGGGTGTTGTATAGTATAATACAACAGGAGGGAGGTGAGATCATGATTGCAAAGACATTCGGTAATTTTTTTAAGCAAAAAAGAATCAACCTTGGCCTGACGTTAAGAGAATTTTGCCGTATTCATGAGTTAGATCCGGGAAACATCAGTAAACTGGAAAGAGGTCTTTCAAAACCGCCGCAGTCGCAAGAGTCGTTGGCTAAATACACTGCCATGCTGCATATTGAGGAAGGCTCCGAGGAATGGCGTGAATTCTCTGATTTGGCTGCGACAAGCGCCGGCAAGTTACCGGAAGATATAATTTCCAACGAAGAAATAATGAGTGCTCTGCCGGTTCTTTTTAGGACGGCCAGAAAGGAAAACCTGAATGAAGAGACCTTGATGAAACTTGTCTCAGCTATTAAAAAGGATTTGCGTTGAAGCTTAATTTGCCTCGTTATACCTATTCGGAAGTAGGTAGAATTGCCAATAATTTTCTTAAGGAGCACCATCCCTCCCTGGATATTCCTATACCTGTTGAGGACATTCTGGATTTGAAAATGGGCTTCCATATTTTCCCTTTTCCAAGATTGTTCAAAGACTTCGGACTAAACGGTTTTCTCAGCTCCGATATGTCGACGATTTATGTAGATGAAGTCCAGTACGATCAATACAATGAAAAATACCGCTACACCCTTGCCCATGAATTGGGGCATTACGTTTTACATAAGTCGGTCTACGAGAATCTGCCATATAAATCGCCGGAAGAATTTGTTCATTGGAGACTGCATGTTCCTCCGGAAGAGATAGGCTGGTTTGAAACACACGGGAATTGGTTTGCCGGTCATTTGCTTGTGCCGACAAGCTGCCTTGAAGAAGTGTGCCGGGATATTGTTCTTAAATATCAAGATACCTTTTCGGAATTCGATTCTATTCCCGATGACATCTGGTCATATATATCCAATGAGGTTGCCACCTATTTTGATGTTAACCCGCCAGTTGTTGAAGCACAGATCAGAAAAGAAAGCATCATCCAGAAAATTCCGATTCGGGGAAAGGATCTGAAAACATAATAGTTTCCGGATATCTTGTTTATAGGAATGAAATGGATATACCTGTGTTTACAAAGCTAAAAGCAATTAAAACATAGTAAGGGGAGAGAAAGGCGCAAAGGCCTGTCAATAATAAGGAGGTAAAATAAGATGGCAGAATCACAAAGTCACAAGCGCGCAAAGAGTAATGCTCCGGGTGAAACTGAGGTAAAAATTCCTGGTGGAAGGCGATTGGACGCCGCCACACCAACAACCGCTACTGAGATTGAACGAAATATTCAAAACATCCCTAAGGCGGTTAAGCGGCTAAAAGACAGCAACAGACCGCGTAAGGTTTTACAGGTTCCCCAGAATCTCATGACTGATGCCGTTGCAGCAATGAAGAAGCAAGGCGTGTCCGGAACAGTAAAAAACCTTTCAAGTACGAAGCACCGCTCTGTTCCAAAGAAAGGGCAATAAACGTATTTCCATAAAATGGGAGGCGGCTCATTCCTTCTGAGCACGTCCAGAAAATCCTCGCCGATCCCGACAGCCCCGCCGTCCCATGCCTGGAAGCTGAGATCAATAATCTTGTTTACAACCTCTACGGCCTGACGGATAAGGAAATTGCTATAATTGAGGAGAAAAGCGGATTGCACGAAGATAGGGCCTGAATTATCCAGGGAAAGTATTATGGATATCATGACATATTTGGTATTTGAAGATTTTTTCAACCAAATTGAAAAAAGCGGTTTGGCCCTTCCGCTATCATGTCTTGGCGATAAGCGAGTTATTGACGAAATAATAGACGAGCTTATAAGTGGGTTGGACCCGATAGAGACAATATCATATAGCTCCTTCTTGAACATGATTGTTCAGCACTGCGAACCAGAAGAATCAGCGCAATTGGGAAGAAAGGAGCTTACGGTCGTTGGTTTCGGAAAAGACATACCGGGCAACAAAGTGTTCTTCCATAGGGATTGCCTGTTGCATATGATGTCGTTGATAATTGCGGGATGTAAAGGCGGAGCTACACGTATAACGGGCGGAAATGACAGGCGCGGGACGACGAAATACTACAAAGCATTGCTTCTTATAAATAGTAAAATCAATGCAGTTGGCGAGAATACAAAGTACACACTCTTAAAGAATTATATCATACGAGATTACCCCATCTCATACTCTCCTAAAGCGACCCATACTATTTATTCAATAAGACTGCAGCGTTATTGGTATATCTATAGCCAGATATTGCCCAAAATGGGGACGCATAAGGCAAAGATAATTTCTAAAGGCATACATGCTTTGGAAAACGATTCGGGGCTTACACTGCAAGAACACTATTTGGTATTAGCTGGTATACTGGACTGGTTTTTAATATTACCTGCTAAAAGACGAGAAAGGCAAAGCGAGGCAACTTCTTCATTAGGATTTGATCATCGCAACATTAATAGTTTTTATATAAGAAAAAATAATTTCCCCGATACCGACCGGTTGATTTACCTTATCAAGTTTATCGCGCGGGACATAAATTGCCTTCGGGAACACTTTGCCAGAGACAGGCGGGATGAGGTATCCGGATCTTACAGGAACTTAAGAGATTTCTTCGATCAACCTATCTTTAAGATTGACGATGATAACTTCTGTATCCTCGATTTGAAGTTTCTCATTGAAGGCCTGTGCTCTGGATTCCTATGGCGCATAAAGGACAAGGCATCTCTACAGAACATACATCAAGGTCTGAAAGGATATTACGGTCAACTTCTCGAAAAATACTTTGTCTTTCTTCTTGAACAGATATTCGGTCATACCAAGATTTCAAAAGCTATAGACAGCGGCCCTGATTCTATTGTCGAGACCAAGGACTATTTGATTATTTTTGAATTTACGACCGAATATTACAGGTTTGCGTCTCTCTATAATGAATCAACAGACTTTTTTGTGAAGGATTTAAAGCGCTTGCTTTTTAATCGAGGGAAGGATGATCCAGATGGCAGAAATAAAAAGGACAAAGGCAAGTTCTTGAAGCTCAATGAATATCTGAATACTTCAGCAAAACAAGAGAAAAAAATAATACCCATTCTGGTTACAGAAAACTATCTTGGCGATTATGAACTTCTGAATCAGTTCGATAATGTCCTCGATAAAGAGATCCAAAAATATGGATTGACTAACATCCAGAAACACAAACCTTTAATCCTCTGTCTGGATGACCTTGAAATATTCTGGGCATTGAGCAATGAAGATAACGCTGTACAGGAGTTAGAAACAAGTTTTCAGACTTGGGGAACATCTGACAAAGGGAAGTTTTTGTACAACTTTTCTTATTTCATATCGAGCCGAAGCGACGCCATTATAAGGAATGATAAGTACTTAGATTTTTTTGATTATTCCAAATTTTGGAATGAGCTTGCAGAATGAAGGACGAAAAAAGATTTATAAATACTCAATGGACGACGATTATTCTCATGCTGTAAAACGGGGGTCGCTTGTTGCGTTAAAATAAAAAAGAACATATGCACAATCATTGAATAGGAGAACAATACATGACAAAGCCATCCGATGAATGGCTCCTTCAGGCAGACTATGACATGGAAACGGCGGATGCTATGTTTGACAAGGGGCGTTACATATATACTGTATTCATGTGTCACCTTTCGATTGAAAAGGCATTGAAAGGACTTTATCAAAAACGCTTGACCGAATTGCCGCCGAAAGTACATAACTTAATATATCTTGCTGAAAGAACGGGGATTAGTCTTCCGGAAAATCTGAACGACCATATGGTATACTTGAACAGATTGAGCATCCCCACTCGCTATCCTGAAGACCTTCGGAAGGCCCAGACGGTCTTGAACAAGGAGAAATCATTTGAAATTCTTGAACAAAGTAGGAAGGTGCTGAAATGGATAAAAACACAGTTTTAGAAGCTATCCTTTTTATGGAAAGCACATTGAGGGCTGACGGCCTGAATGTGGACATGATGATTCTTTTCGGTTCACATGCCGGGGCTACGGCGACAAAAGAAAGTGATATCGATGTGGCGATCATATCGGAGGACTTTGAAGATAAGGATATTTTTGAGCGTATAGAAATGACGAAAAACGCCGAAATACAGACAATCAGGAAATACTTGATCCCGCTGGATGTTATCACCTTGTCTTCCGGAGAGCTGCAAAGCGAAAGCTCCCTCATCGCGGCATATGCAAAACGGGGAGAGGTTGTGTCTTCGGCTGACAAGGCGTTAAGAGAAAAGTCTCTTTAAGCAGCGACCGCCTGCTGAGGCGGTCCCCGAGCTCCTTCTACCTCCATTGGTAGATGAGTTGGCCCTTTTATGAAATAGATTGCCGCCCTTTGTCAAGCAGTTTTTACAACGCTACGGATATCGTTACCCCTAACCTGATCGTGGCTGCCCAAGCAACGGCGGCAACAGGCGATATCTTCCCGGCAATTGATCGAACGGCCATGAAAATGTGCCGGCCTCCGGCCGTTATGTGCCATCTTCCCGTTCGCTTGGCACAAAATAACGATGGCACATAACCGACATCCGGCTTAAACCTGCCTGGTAAATGCATGATAATGCTTTATAAATGCATTATTCAGTCAAGGCAGATTGCAGTACACTTTCAGGTCGTTATCGGACATCTTAAATCGCTGTATGTCCAATAAGACGATGTCCTGTTCGATGAATGCATCGCAACGAGGTCGGGTATGAAAGAAATCCAGCTATTCACGTCGGCAATGAATGCCACGGGGCACACCCAGGCGGCGCGCGCCTTCGGCATCGATCTGGGAACCACCAATTCCAGCGTCGCGGAGGCTTCATGGACGCCCGGGGAGAGGCCGCTCTGCCGGGTTCTGGAGATCGATCAACCACTCTGGCCGGCGGGAACCATGACGAGCTCCCTCGTGCCCTCGGTGGTAGCCGTTCTGGACAACGAAGGTCCGATGGTCGGCGAAGGGGCGAAAAGGTTGCGAACCAGACCCCAGGAGGCCAACCTCTTTCCGGAAAGGAACCTGTTTTACGAGACCAAGAACGATATGGGGTTGCGCAAGGCCTACCATCGTGCGCCTGAATCCTTCAACCACGCCTCGAAGATCGCCGGTCACATCCTCCGTTTCCTGAAGGACGCCGCATGTCAGGAAGGGCAAGGCGAGCCTGTGCATTTCTGCGTCACGGTGCCCGCGTCCTTCCAACTCAACCAACGCCGGGACACGCTGCTCGCCTGTGGTTATGCGGGCATCGAGCTTCAGGATGACGATCTCCTCGATGAGCCGACGGCTGCCCTCATCGACTACATCATAAGCGAGGGGACCGACCGAATCGTCGAGGTGTGCAAGACAACCAGGTGCGTCGTCTTCGATTTCGGCGGCGGCACCTGCGATGTGTCCGTATTGGAAATCACAGGAGACAAAAAAACAAAACAGATTCTGATGGGCCAGATTGCCGTTTCCCGTTATCATCGCCTGGGAGGCGGGGATCTGGACGCCGCAATCGTCCACGAATACCTGATTCCCTCGTTGCTGAAGGAAAACAGTTTGGGGCCGCTTGATCTTACTTGGGCGGAAAAGAAACGCGGGCTCGAACCACAACTTCTGGGAACGGCTGAAGCCCTGAAGGAGGCCCTCTGCCGAGAGATCGACCGGCTGAAGAAATTTGGCAAATACGACGAAGCAGACAAAGAAGAGGTGATGGCGAGGCAGCCGGGAATTACCCTTTATCTGGGGAAGCGATCATTCCACCTGGCCCGCCCTACCCTGACCGCGACGCAATGGGAAACAATCGTGGCGCCATTTCTCGACCGGGATCTCCTCTATGCAAAACAGACGGAATTCCGTCTGACCCAGTCCATCCTCGCCCCCCTCCAGGACGCCCTGGATCGGGCCGGCCAGAAGCCGGAAGAAATTGATTTCTGTCTTATGGTTGGAGGGAGTTCCCTGATTCCCCAGGTACGGGAGGCGGTCGAGGCGTTTTTTCAGAAGAGCGCCGTCGGTTTTTTTCAGGATCCCCTCACCATCCAGCTTTCCGTCGCCCGTGGCGCTGCTTGGAACAGCCTCTACAAGGCCATGACCGGGCAGAACCTCATTCGCCCTATCCTCCATGATGCTTTGTCGCTGGTCACCACGGGTGAAGGGCTCTTTCCGCTTGTCCCAGCGCAGACGACCCTTCCCTATCCTGCTGAAGACGCCTGGGCTCGGGTGGAATTGGTCATTCCTGCCTACCGAGGATCTATTCACGGAGAAGCTGCTCTTGAAAGTCGTAAGCGCAAAGGATGGACAGACGATATTTCATGAAATATGGAACATCCCTGAGCATGTGACGGCCGGAACGGAGATCGTCATGGAATATCGAATCACGGCGGGTAAACAGTTTCAATGCCGGGCCTTTCTGAAGGATGAGCCGGAGGCCGTTTTCGAACATGCCGTGGAGAACCCGTTTGTGAATATCGTCAACCCCGGAAGCATCCGTCTTCTCATCGAAGAGAAGGAAATATCGAAAAGCCTCCCTTGGGCAGGTAAATCCATTGATTTTGAAAAGATCCGTCTATCTGTTTTGGATCGCTTGAAGTCGCGTCCTGCTCTTCAAAAGACCCTGGACTTCGTCCTGGTGGATGAAGGACAGGATTTGAGCCCACAGGCCTTTGAAATCATTTCCCTGGCGGCGCGGCATGTTACCGTCTTCGCCGACCGGATGCAGCAGATATTTGAAGAGGGGGCCGGGGAAGAACAGATCTTGGCAGGGATGGGGATCAGAAAGGAAAACGCCACATTGTTGGGAGCATATCGGAACTCACCCTATGTGGCGCAATTGGCGGCCTATTTTATTCCTGATGCCGTTCGGCGCGGGCAGTATCTGTCTCAAATCGGCACACAACAACTGACGAAGGAACTGCCGCTCTGCTTTATCGCCCGCAATCATGACGATGAGATGGACCGCATGGCAGAGGTCATCCGCCAGCGCCAGTTGATGAACGAACGCGTCGGCATCGTTGTGCCGAAAAACAAGCAAGTGCACGGTTTTGCCACCGCTATGCAAGAGCGGGGGATCGATATTGAGAAAGCGGTGCCTCCAAAGAAGCCAGGCATGCCGATGGACTATGACTTCGGCAACAGTCTTCCCAAGATTGCCACGTACCACAGCGCCAAGGGCCTTACGTTCGACAGCGTTATCCTGCCGAAAATAACGGCAAGGGCCTTCGATAATATTCATGACAGCGGGTTGCGGCAACGCATGCTGTTCGTCGGTGTCGCCCGAGCAACCCAATGGGTTTATCTCAGCACAACAAAAGACATGGAACTCAAGGAGTTCTCTCTTCTTGAAGATGCGGCAGCCAAGAACCACCTGACTATTCAGGACGGAAAAGCGTCACCGGTCACACCCAAGATGGTGCAACGGGATGATGATTATGACGCTCCGTTCTAAGGTCGTTGCTGGCTCGGCTGATAGGTTTATTGGATCATCTTTACAGGGGGCGGCTATGAAAACCATCCGGATATCCGATGAAGTATGGGCTGAAATCGCGAAAAGGGGCAAGTTCGGCGAGACAGAAGATGATGTCTTGCAACGTATTTTCGGGATATCTTAAATACAGATAAAACCGACACCACCTCCGTTTAGATCGCGAATTAGAAAAGCAGAGATAAGAATGTCATCGAATGTTGTGGGCAATAAGCTTGTTGTGCAGTTTGAAAATGGAATATCAAATTCCTGGGGACTCCCTGATCGTAGTGATGCCTCCAAGATTCGCCAAGTAAGAGATAGCGCAGTAAACTTTGCCATACAGAATAAGGCATCATTCGGCCAGCAGAATGCGGTTAAAAAGGCCTTAACTGATGCTGGTTATTATGTATCAAGGTAATTCACCTTTTTCCACGCGTTCCTGCGCATTACCAAAAGAAATATGCTATCCAAGGGCATCTGCCGCAAATCTCGACTTCAATAAACTATAACCTATCAACATGATCGAGGTTACTGATAAGGTGAAGGCCGCGTTTGTTCGCTTACTCTTCTATTGTGCTTGACGAATATCCGGAAAATCCTATAAAAGGCTCGCTGGGGATGGAGGGTGGATGAAAGAAAACAGGGGATGTAATGAAAAATAAACCGGCGGCGCGCCGGCCCTTTGCATGGGTTCCTTCCCTTTATGTTGCCGAGGGCATACCATACATTATCGCCATGACGGTTTCCGTCATTCTTTATAAAAGACTGGGGGTTTCCAATACTGACATTGCCTTGTATACGAGCTGGTTCTACCTGCCCTGGGTCATAAAACCTCTCTGGAGCCCCTTAATAGATATGCACCGTACCAAAAGGTCATGGATAGTGGCGATGCAGTTATTGATCGGCCTTTCCCTTGTCTCTGTGGCTTTTAACATTTCCTCTCCGGGTTTTTTCCGTTATACCCTGATTTTTTTCTGGATAATGGCCTTAAGTTCCGCAACCCATGACATTGCCGCGGACGGTTTTTACATGTTGGGGCTCGATGCTCACGAGCAGGCGGCATTCGTGGGGGTCCGCACCACCTTTTATCGTATCGCCACGATTGCCGTAAAAGGGGGGCTGGTGATACTGGCCGGCTATTTGGAGATGGGAGGTTTTTCCACAGCCGATGCCTGGTCGCTTACCTTTCTTGTGGTGGCGGCGGTTTGCATTGCCCTGTTTTTTTATCATTTTTTTGTTCTGCCCTATCCGGCCATTGATCAACCGGCCCCGGCTGCCTCATCCCGGCACTGGGTTTACGAGTTCTTCCGAATCATCATCCTTTTCTTCAGGAAGAAGGGTATAGTTGCCATCATCGCCTTTTTCCTTTTTTACCGCTTTGCCGAGGCGCAGTTAGTAAAAATGGTGGCGCCCTTTCTGCTCGATCCTCCGGCGCGGGGCGGTTTAGGGTTGACGACAGCCGAGGTAGGAATCGTTTACGGCACGGTAGGCGTCATTGCCTTAATGGCAGGCGGCCTTCTGGGCGGCTACGCGATTTATAAAAAGGGCTTGAAATACTGGCTCTGGATCATGGTATGCGCCATGCACCTGCCTGATCTTATCTTCGTTTACCTTTCCTATGCCCTGCCCAGTAACCTGCTCATCATAAATCTTGCCGTCGCTGCCGAACAATTCGGTTTCGGTTTCGGTTTTACGGCCTTTACGATGGTCATGATCCTGGCAGCCGAAGGGGAGTACAAAACCGTCCATTACGCGATTGGCACAGGCTTTATGGCGTTGGGGATGATGTTGCCCGCCATGTTCAGCGGCTGGATACAGGAACATTTAGGTTATCACAACTTTTTTATATGGGTGGTCTTCTCCACTATTCCCGGCTTTATCGTCACCGCGCTGATCAGGATAGATCCGGAGTTCGGAAAGAAGAAAGAGGCAGGTTCTAAATGAGCGGAACTCCGGTCAAGACGGCCTTTATACTCGGCGCCGGCCTGGGCGTCCGCCTGCGTCCCCTGACAGACACCACTCCTAAACCGCTTTTGCCGTTGGGAGGCCGCCCCATCATAACCTATGCCATGGAACATCTCCTGACCGTCGGCGTGGAACGCTTTATCGTAAATACCCACCATTTAGCCGATGTTTACCTTCAGGTCTTTCCGGAAGAAAAATGGCGGGGCAGGCCTGTTATTTTCCGCTACGAGCCGAATTTACTCGACACGGCCGGCGGTCTCAAAAACATCGAAGACCTCCTGGAAGGGGATGAAGATATTCTTGTTTACAACGGGGACGTCATCAGCGATCTGCCTCTTCACCGTCTTCTCGCCGCTCACCATGCCGCGGGGAAGGAAGTTACCCTGGCCCTGAGAAGCAGCGGCTTTCCTCTCCATGTCTGCCTGAACGAGCTTGATGAAGTCTGCGATTTTCGCAATGCGCTAAACAGGAAGGGTAAAAACCGCCTCTTTACGGGTATCTATGTGGTACAAAAAAAACTTCTCGACCGTCTGACACGGGGTCGCCGAGAGTCGGTTATTGCGGTATTCCTCGACATGATCAAAGAAATCCCCGGGAGTGTGGCCGGTGTCGTAATCGACGAGGGCAGTTGGTATGACGTAGGGTCGCTTCCTGAATACGAAAGGGTAAGGGAACTGATGAGGAAAGACGGGGCCGGAGCGTGAACCATTCGGATGAAGAGATCGGAGCATCGGTGCGTGAGGCCCTGGGGCTTGAGGAAAAGACGTCCCTGGAGGTGATCCCTCTGGCCGTGAGGGGCTCTCAGAGGTCTTTTTGCCGTATCCGTTACGGCAACCGCGAAAGTGTCATTTTCATGCAATACAGCGGGGAGCGCAGGGAAAATAATTATTATGCCGGCCTGGCCCGATTTCTTCAGAAAATCGGCGTTTCCGTGCCGCGGATATTTTATCATGACGGGAGGAAGAATTTTCTCCTCATGGAAGACCTGGGAGACAGAGACCTGTGGCATTACCGGCAGGCGCCCTGGGAGGAACGTAGGAGATATTATTTCAAGACATTGGATATTATCCGTAAACTCCACGCCTTCCGGCAGGAAGAATCGTCCCTGGCCGGGGTCGCCATGATGGAGGCCTTTGATGCCGGCCTGTACCGTTGGGAACGCGACTATTTCCGGGAGAATTTCGTGAGGGAAGTCTGCGGTATAGAACTTAACGCATCAGAGGCGGAGATAGTGGAAAAAGAACTTGTCCTTGTTGCGGAAGGTCTGGAAGGATCGCAATCTTGCCTCGTGCACCGCGATTTGCAATCCCAGAATGTCATGATACGCAATGACGATCCGGTGTTAATTGATTTCCAGGGGATGCGCTACGGCAATCCTCTCTACGACCTGGGTTCGCTCCTTTATGACCCCTACGTTTCCTTTACCGGCGAGGAACGGCACGAGTTGCTTGATTATTATTACGGGATTTTCACTGCGGGTTGCGACTTCAGGACTTTCGGGGAAAATTTCCGGAAAGCCTCGGTGCAACGTTTATTGCAGGCCCTCGGCGCTTACGGATTTTTAGGGCTTAAAAGCAATCAACGGGAATTTCTCGCCTATATTCCCTCCGGCCTCAATAACCTCATTGAAGCCATGGGAACAAGCCCCGCTTTTAACCATCTCAGGGACCTTGCCCTCCGCTGCCGTCAGGCGCTTGAAAAAAGGGGATCCGCATAGGTTTTTTCCCCTTTGGAAGGGGGGATGAAGCGGGTTTTATCTCCGTTAGAGTTTTAAAATTAGCGGATAGAGTTTTCCCGTATCTATTGCCTTTAGTTGCAGCCTCAGCTCCTTTGACTTTTTGGCTTCACCGGGGAAGAAGATGAAGCCGTGGGCAACCTCCTGGGGCTTTACCGCCCGCTTCTCTAAGGATCTGGTTTCCAGATCATCACGTATATGTTCCCGCACTTCTTCGTCCGTTAATCCCTTGGAGCCGCCCGCAGTCAGGCCCATCGCCGCTCCCACTGCGGCTCCTTTTAATGCTGCATCGCCTACATTACTTCCCGAAACTATCCCTACGGCGGCGCCGATAATACCGCCCGCGGCGCCTGCCAGCCCACCGTATTTAAGTCCTTCCGGCGCGACCTTGCCAAGCTCCGTCTTTTTAGTTATCCGGTCATAAGCCAGGTCCGCATCAAGGATAGACCAGAGATTATTTTCTTCGTCCACCAGAAAGGTTTGAGCGGGGACAATTTCCAGGGGATGACCTCCCTTGTTATCAAATATTACCTGGACAGGTAGTATGCCTGCTCCTTTTATATCAAAGCCGAAGGCCTTACCCGCTTCATCTTTGTCATCGTAGGATTTGGCGGCGATAAACGCTTCAGCGGCTTCCGTGGCATTCGGATAGGCGGAAGGGAGTTTGAAAGGGAGCACCTGTCTTTCATAACTCGCACAGGCCGTAAGTAAGGCCGCTATAAAAACAATTGCCATAGCCTTGAGAGTGAGCTTATTTTTTTTCATGATCGTTCTCCTTATTGCAAGCAAATTAAAGTTTCTTTGACCATACTTTACTAAATTGCCGATGCAATGTCAACTAATCCAGGGAGGCCTGTTCCCCAGCTATATAGCCGGTGGAAAAAGCTGCCTGAAGGTTGTAACCGCCCGTGTCGGCATCGATATCCAGCACCTCGCCGCAGAAATACAGTCCGGAAAGCAGCCGTGAGCCCATAGTGCGGGGATCGACTTCTTTCAGCGATACTCCGCCAGCCGTGACGATGGCCGTTGCCATGGGAAGGGGACGAAGGATATTGAAACGGAGCGATTTAAGGAGGTCAAGCAACCGTTCCCGTTCCGCTGCCGTTATCTGATGTGCCGGTTTGTCAGGAGAAATCTTCGTCATGAAGACAAAGGGATCTATCAACTTGCCGGGCAGCAAGCCGGCGAGGATACGGCGGTAACTGCGTTTACTGAACCGGTCGAAGTCCCGCTGCACCCGTAAGCGAAGTTGTTCCCGGCTAAGGGCGGGTTTGAGATCAATGGAAACGCTTACGGGACCGCGCTCCAGGGCGTCCACAACGGACAGGCTTATGAGGAGGGAAATGGGTCCCCCGATGCCGAAATGGGTCATCATCATCTCGCCCAGCCGGCTTTCGATAACCATAGGGGGCGGCCTTATGGAAAAGCCGCGGCCCGTATCTACTTTGGGTGTAAGAGAAACATCGATATTTTCCGCCGGGCACTGAAAGGCCGTCAGGCGGACATTCCGGAGACTTGCGCCCTGCATTGATTTAGCCAGGTTTTTGTTGTCCACCACAAGCGGCACAAGGGCAGGGCGTAATCTGGTTACCCTGTGCCCCAGCGCCTCAGCCATATGATAACCGTCGCCGCTGGAACCTGTGCCCGGCCAGGTTGCCCCTCCTGTGGCGATGATCACGGCGGAAGCGGGAAATATCTCCCGATCCGATCGAACTCCCGTAACCCGCCCCCCCGTTGTCAGAATCTCTATTACGCGGATAGAATATTTGAGCTTTACACCCTGCTCGGAGATGTATCGCATCAGCGCGGCCACCACATCCCCGGCATCGTCGGAGACAGGGAATATCCTTCCCCCCCGCTCGGTCTTGGTTTCCACACCGTAGTTCCGGAAAAAAGCAAGCAGGTCTTCGCGGAAATAGCGATGAAAGGCCTGACGTAGGAAAGAGCCGTTGGCGCCGTACATGGCGATAAAGTGCTCTAAAGGCTTGGAATTTGTAAGATTGCAACGGGACTTGCCGCTGATGAGGATTTTTTTCCCAGGCCGTTCCGTCTTTTCCAGGAGCAGGACTTCCGCGCCCATTTCGGCCGCCCTGCCGGCAGCCATCATGCCGCTTGCCCCTGCGCCTACAACTATCACCCTTCCCGCGGCGTCATTATGCTTGCTGTTTTTCATGCCGGCGCTCTCCTGTCTGCGCCTATCATGAAGGGAAAGAATGGGTCAAGCAATTATAAAGCGATTAGTCAAACTAATTTACGGTTGTGTGAAAAACGGGTTTGTGTTATGAACAGGAAGATTCTTCGGTCATTTTGAGCAAAGGAGGGACATTGTGCTGCCCCCAAACTCACTTCTGACGTTAATGCCCAAGATTTTTCTTAATGTTCGTCCCCGGGTTCATGAATATCTGAAACATTGGATAGAGCGGGCCACCCAAATTCCCAGCCCGGAACTTCAAAAACAGGCCCTTGCCAGCATCCGTTCCAAGACCTTTCACTGCGAAGGTGGTTCTATTTACGGGCTCCTTGCCGGTAATCAATACCCGGAGGCTATCCGCTTCATTGTTGCCTACCAGACTATAAGCGATTATCTTGACAACCTGTGCGATCGGAGCACATCCTTAAATCCGGATGATTTTCGCATCTTGCACGCCTCAATGCGCCATGCCCTCACACCCGGGTCAATATCGTCAGATTATTACCTGTACCGTGATGAACAAGACGATGGAGGTTACCTGACCGCGCTTGTCAGAACATGTCAGGATGTGCTTGCCGGTTTGCCGGCCTATTCCCTGATCGCCCCTTATCTTCACGAATTAGCGGACTATTACTGCGATTTGCAGGTATACAAGCATGTAAGTAAAGAAGAACGCATTCCCCTGTTAAAAGCGTGGTTTGATATGAAAAGAGAAGGCCTGCCGGCCATGGAATGGTATGAGTTTGCCGCCTGTTCCGGTTCCACCGTCGGCATATTCTGTCTTGTCGCCCAGGCTTTTCATCAGGATTGCACCGATTTGCAGGTGCAAAAAATTAAAAAGGCCTACTTCCCCTGGGTGCAGGGGCTGCATATCCTCTTAGATTACCTGATTGACCAGGATGAAGATGGTCTCGGCGGCGACCTTAACTTTTGTTCACACTATCAGGATCATCAAGAAATGGTTTCCCGTATTACCCATTTTTATACGCAGGCAAACCTGAGCATCGCTTCCCTGCCTTTCACTAATTTCCATCGCATGATCAACCGGGGTTTGCTGGGAATCTATTTCGCCGATCAAAAGGTGTACCGGCAGAAAGAGGTGCGGAAAGCGGTAAGGGAAATGATTTTTCTTGGAGGCGGCGTGGGACTGTTTTTTTACCTTGTCTGCTCCTTGTATCGGCGGATGCCGGCGAGTAAAGCTGCTTGAAGAGAGCGCAGGATAGGCGATTCAGAAGTAAGTGAGTAATTTGTCATTGCGATAAAAGCTAAGTAATCACATGATATATTTACATTATCTGGGATTTAACGGACAGAAGGATCATAGCGGCTCTAACGATGAAGCTCTGACCTTGCTGATGAAAATTTCCCCATCACCTGGGGATTAATTCTCCATTATGCCAGCTCGCGCTATAAACATTACTTTTAAATAGTTATTTATTATCAGCATGTTACTTGTTTATTGTCCATTATTTACGGATATTTATGCTTTGGTATGCAGCTTGCTATAGACAAATCAATAAAATTATCGAGGAGGTGGTACAGTATGAAACGTATTATGGTATTGGTAATTGGTTTGGCTTTTGTTCTGTCAACAGTGGCTTTTGCAGCCGAAACGGCGCCGATGGCGCCGAAGAAGGAAAAGGCCCCGGCAGCGGCGGCAGAAAAGGCGCCGGCAGCGGCAGTAGAGAAAGCGCCCGCGGCGGCCCCTGAGAAAGCGGCTGCGGAACCGGCCAAGAAAGAAACGAAAGCAAAGAAGGCAAAGAAGGCAAAGAAACCAAAGAAAGAGCCGGCAGCAAAGAAAGAAGGCGCTGCACCGGCAGCAAAGGAAGAAGCTCCAGCAACACCGGCAACACCGGCAGCAAAATAGATTAACCCGGAGTATATTTTTTATTTGAACAGGCACGGAGGGTATGGCTTCGTGCCTGTTTGTTTTCATATGTCAAAGGATTTATACTATGTCTGGTAAGGATAAAGTACAGAAGTGGGTGGATGAGATGACGGCAATGTGTCTACCCGATAGAGTATATTGGTGCGATGGATCTCAAGAGGAATATGAAAGACTTGCCGCGGAGGCCGTAAAAAAAGGCAATCTAAGAAAACTCAATGAGGAGACACGGCCCGGCTGTTATTATGCCGTATCAACTCCCGATGATGTAGCCCGTGTGGAAGACAGGACGTTTATCTGTTCCCGGAACAGGGAGGATGCTGGTCCGACAAACAACTGGCGTGACCCCGAGGAAATGAAGGGCATTCTGAAGGGCCTCTACCATAATTGCATGAACGGAAGGACCATGTACGTCATCCCCTTCAGCATGGGGCCGGTGGGCTCTGACAAGTCTCATATCGGAGTTGAGCTTTCTGATTCCATCTATGTTGTTCTCAACATGAAGATCATGACCAGAATGGGGAAAAAAGTGTTAGAAAAACTCGATGATCAGGGGAGAGATTTTATCCCCTGCCTCCATTCCGTAGGGAAACCGCTTGCACCGGGTGAGCGGGATATCCCCTGGCCTTCAAATCCCCGGAACAAATATATCGTCCATTTTCCGGAAGAAAAGATGATCTGGTCCTATGGCAGCGGCTACGGCGGGAATGCCCTCTTGGGGAAAAAATGTTTTGCCTTGCGCATCGCCTCGGTACTGGCACGAGAGGGAGGCTGGCTCGCTGAACATATGCTGATTCTTGGCATTACCCCGCCTGAGGGAGAGAAAAAATATATTGCCGCCGCCTTTCCCAGCGCCTGCGGTAAAACGAATCTCGCCATGATGATCCCGACGATTCCCGGCTGGAAAGTTGAATGCGTAGGGGATGACATCGCCTGGATGAAGTTTGGCAAAGACGGCAGACTTTATGCCATCAATCCTGAGGCGGGGTTTTTTGGCGTTGCGCCGGGCACCTCCATGAAATCGAATCCCAATGCCATGCTTAGCATAGAAAAAAACAGCATTTTTACCAATGTAGCGTTAACGCCCGACAAGGACGTCTGGTGGGAGGAGATGACGGAAGAAAAACCGGCACGGCTTATCAGTTGGCTGGGTGAAGACTGGACACCGGAAAGCGGAAAGGTTGCTGCCCATCCTAATGCCCGGTTCACGGCGCCTGCCGCACAATGTCCCGCTATCGATCCGGCCTGGGATGACCCGGCAGGCGTTCCCATATCCGCTTTCCTTTTCGGCGGGCGGCGTTCTTCTGTCGTGCCGCTTATACACGAAGCCTTCAACTGGAATCATGGGGTCTTCCTCGGTGCGACTATGTCGAGCGAGACGACCGCTGCCGCCGCCGGCGCCGTGGGGAACCTGCGAAGGGACCCCTTTGCCATGCTGCCCTTTTGCGGCTACCACATGGGTGATTATTTCTCCCATTGGTTGGATATCGGGAAGAAAGCTTTGCCGGGGAAATTACCGCGGATATTTTACGTAAACTGGTTCCGGAAAACGCCGGAAGGAAAGTGGCTTTGGCCGGGATACGGCGAGAACAGCCGGGTGCTGAAATGGGTTATCGGGAGACTCGCAGGGACGGGGAAGGCGGAAAAAACGCCCATCGGTTATGTGCCGGCGGCAGATGACATCGATCTTTCCGGCATGGACATTGCCCCTGAGTCGGTCAAAAAAGTTCTCAACGTTGATCTTGAAGAGTGGATAAACGAACTTCCCGCCATCAGACAGCACCTGCAAACATTTGGCGACAGATTGCCGGAAGAGTTATTCGCCGAATACGCCTCCTTGCGGAAAAGGCTCGGTCTTTCCGATTAACTCGCTTTTTTTCACAGAGGAGCAGAGGCAAATTTCTTTGAATTAAACCCGCGCGGGTTTGAAGTCCTTCGACATTCACATACGCCCATACTCCTTTAACTTCTTGTGCAGCGTCCTCCGGGTGATGCCTAGCCTGCGCGCCGCTTCGCTTTTATTTCCTTTAGCCATTTCCATTGTTTTTACTATTGTTTCCCTTTCCACTGTCTTAAGGGGGGATTGGCCAGCTTTTTCGTCTTCCGGCCGGGGCAGTTCTTCAGATATTGTTTTATCCCGGAAGAGCAGGGACAATTCCTCCTCATCAAGATAGTCCGACCGAGAAAGAACAACCCCCCTTTCCACGGTGTTGATCAATTCACGGACGTTGCCGGGCCAGGCATGCTTCAGCAGCTTGTCCATCGCCTGCGGGGTAAAACCTTTGATCTTCTTGTTGTTTTTCTCAGAAAACAGCTTCAGGTAATGCTGGGCAATAAGGGGTATATCCTCTTTCCTTTCCCTGAGCGTGGGAACATTCATAGTCACCACGGTTAAGCGATAGTACAGATCTTCCCGGAAACGGCCGGATTCCAAATCTCTTGCCAGATTCCTGTTGGTTGCAGCGATGAGGCGCACATCGATCCTGATGGTCTCCTCGCCGCCCACACGGGTGATCTCTCTTTCCTGAAGCACCCGCAGCAGCTTTACCTGCATGGCGAGGGACATTTCGCTGACCTCGTCGAGAAACAGGGAGCCTCCTTCGGCCTGGCGGAACTTTCCCTCTTTCCTGCGGTCGGCGCCGGTAAAGGCGCCCTTTTCATGGCCGAAGAGTTCCGATTCGAGCAATGTCTCGGTAATGGCGGCACAATTGATTTTTATAAAAGGACATTCCCTCCGGGAACTGTTGAAATGGATGGCGCCGGCGATCATTTCCTTGCCCGTACCCGATTCGCCGGTGATCAGGACCGTGGCATCCGAGGGGGCGACAAGGGCGACGGTTTCGAGCAATTTCGTCATAGTTTCGGAGCGGCCGATTATGTTTCTTCTGTCAAACCGGTTGCTGAGCGTTTCTTTAAGCAGCCGGTTTTCCTCCCTTAAATGACTGTGTTCCATGGCCCGCTCCATGGCGAGACGAAGTTCCGTGAAATCCAGGGGTTTGGTGAGATAATCGTAGGCCCCGTTTTTCAGGGCTTCCACGGCAGTCTCGACGGAGGCGTAGGCGGTCATGATGATGATGGGGATGGCAGGGTTGATCGTCCTGATCGCTGCAAGGGCCTCCAGGCCGGAAACCTTTATCATGCGGATATCCATAAGGATCAGATCAAAAGGCGCCTTGTGCGCCTCAAAGATCGCTTTTTCACCGTCGTCAACATCTACTACCCCATAACCCCAGCCGGAAAGCAATGTACGCAACATGGTACGGTGGGCAAGGTCGTCATCCACTACCAGAATTGTGTAATGTATTTTCATCTGAAAATACCTTTCACCCTCCCCCTAACCCCCTCCCCTTGAGGGAGGGGGAAGGGGGAGGGGTAATTTTCATTTTCCTTCGTGTCGGGCACCGTCATGAGAGTTTCATGGCAGGTTAGCTCTCCTTTCCCGGACCGGCAGCAGGATGGAAAAAGTCGTTCCCTCTCCGGTTTTACTGGTCACCCCTATTTCTCCATCATGGGCTTCGATGATACGGTGAACGATGCTGAGCCCCAAGCCTGTTCCCGACGGTTTCGTGGTAAAATACGGGTCGAATATATGTGCCATATCTTTTTCGTCAATTCCCGTCCCACCATCGGAAACGGCAATATTGACCGAACAACTGTCGAATCGTGTAAGTTTGACCGTCAAGGCGCTCCCCGGTTCCATAGTTTCCAGGGCGTTGAGATATAAATTCAAGAGCACCTGTTTTATTTTATCTTCGTCGATGACTGCTTCCGGAATGTCCTCCGCTAAATCAGTATGAACGGAAATATTCCTTTCGCGGGACTGATTTTCTATCATCTTCAGGGATTGCCGGATCAGCGTCGGAAGTGACGTAGGCTTCTTCTCTATAGGCATCGGCCGGGCAAATTCGAGCAACTGGCTGATTACCCGGTTCAGGCGATCTACCTCCCGAACCATGATGTCTGCCGTTTCCCCGTCTTTCGGGTTATCCCGGTAACGTTCTTTGAAGTAGGTGGCGAAACCCTTGATGGAACTGAGAGGATTCCGTATTTCGTGGGCGATGCCGGCCGCCAGGTTTCCCAGGGATGCGAGGTGCTGGCTCCGGACGATTTCCCGCTTAAGGTACCGTACTTCTGTCGCATCTTTGAAAAGGAGCACGTAGCCCAGGAAATTGCCGTTGTCCTCTTTCAGAACGGTGGCGATTATTTCCAGATGGATCGTTTTCCCTTCCGCCGAATGGCAAGCTATTCCCCTGTCGATAATCCCCTTTTCAACATCCATTGTCCCGATTATTTCCTGAAAAGGCAGGGGCAGAACAGTGGCGGCATTTTTCCCAAGAACTTCCGGAGATGCAAGCTGAAGGATGGACTCCGCCGTTTGATTGAAGGAGATGATATTTCCTCCCCGGTCAAGGGCTATCAGGCCGATAGGCATATTCCGCACGAGATTGTCGGAGAAGGCCTTGATGCGGGACAGGGAAACCCGCGCGGAACGATAGCCCTGGGCGAAAAAGAGGGAAACAATGCCGGAAATTCCGATAAAGAGAAGCAAAACCGCCATGAGAATGGTGTGGCGCGTGGCGTCCTTTCTTGCCATTTCTATCGGTCCCACGCTCAGACCGATAAAAATAACCTGCCGTGACGCCGGCTCCTCTCTCCTTTCATTGGCCGCCGGGGAACAGCCAACAGGCAAACCTTCATGAAATCTCTCGTCATAGGGTACGAAAGATGAGAACCGGCGAAAAGCCTCGAAGGTGTCTATGCCGTCCTGATTCGGAACCAGTCGCCATTCAATCTTGCCGGACCGGGAAATGCGATCGAGGTCAAGTTCCTTTCCATAGGAATCGCCGATAAGAGAAGGATCGCTGTCGGCGAGGATAACCCCCTGGGTGTTCGTGACGGCGATGAAGTCTATGTCCGGCTGCTGCGCCATTTCCAGGAGAAGTTTCTGGAGGTGAAAGAATTCAAGCTTTCTTCCCATCATCTCGGTTCTGGCGCCGGCCTCAAAGGATCTAATCAGCGTATCGGCCTTTTCCTGGAACATCTGGATCGTGTGTTCTCTTTGTTTATTAATGTTATCGAGGGTCATAAAGATAAAGAGCGGCACCAGTATGACCATGGCCCCGATGATGAGCCAGGGCGAGATGCCGATCCATGCAACCCTGATGGCCCTGTTATTCTTACTTTTCATCTGAAAATACCTTTCACCCTCCCCCTCACCCCCTCCCCTTGAGGGAGGGGGAGGGGGGAGGGGTAATGTTCATTATCCTTTGTGACGTGTACCGTCATGAGGGTTTCATAGGGTTATCGATTAACGCAAAAATTAGCTCGCCATCGGCGATCCCTGACGGATCATAGCGGGCAACTGAGACTGATGATCTTCCTGCCCCTGCCTTGACGCAACCGCGAATATTGGTCTATTTTAATACCATAATCGCATAGGTAATATCCATTTTTTCCCGTTGCGCCGACGCATTAGTCCCATTCCCTTCACGGAACTGTATACTTATTATCCATTAGTATGCAATCTTTTGGATACTTAATATCCATTATTATCCTTCAGGAGATCTGCGGGACAGGATAAAATAGCGTTGTTTATAAATAGCCTTATTATATCAAATGCCTATAATTGTTTTGTGATTTGGCATTGCAGTTGCTTATAGTTTTATATGAAAATGCCCCCCTCCCTCCCCCTCGACGGGGGAGGGAGGGGTGGGGTGATTTTCATCCTTCGTTGTGCGCACCCCGGGCATGGGAGTTATTCACAGAGACATACGAACATGCGAACTTTTTGAAAGGAGAAAGAAATGAAAAAGATAATTCTGGCAATTGTTTCCATACTCTTTACCATGGCGATTTCGACTAACCTTTTTGCCTTGGATTGCGGATGGAAAAGGGGACACGGGATGAGGGATGCGGCGGGGCACCATGATAAAGAGGGACTGTATGCCTTGTTTGCTAAACTTAATCTGACAAAAGAGCAAAAGGACCGGATCAGAGAACTTAAGGTAGCATACCTGAAGGATACAAAACCGCTTCAGGACCAGATGTTCAGCAAGTGCGGCGACTTGAAGCTGCTTTGGTTGCAATCGACCCCGGATAAGGAAAAAATCATGGCCGCGCAAAAGGCGGTCAGGGCCATCAGGGATCAGATAGCGGACAAGGCAACTGCCCATCGGGTGGATATGTTCACTATCCTGACTCCTGAACAGCGAGACCAGGTGAGAGCCCATTTCTCGGGGTGCGGTTTAGACCCCGGTATGGGTGACAGAGACATGAGCGCTCCCGGTACAGGAATGATGGGGCACTAATATGATTTCTTTCCATACCCTAATTCTTTAAGCGCCCTGGCATCATTCGTCCAGTCCTTGCGCACCTTGACAAACAATTCCAGATACACCCGTAAGGCAAAGAATTTTTCCGGGGACAGGCGCGCCTCCGTGCCGATCCGTTTCAGCATGGTCCCCTTTCTTCCGATCAGGATACCTTTTGGGGAATCCTTTTCCACAATGATCGATACCTGGATGCGAAGCAGTTTGTTTTTCTCAATTTCCTTGAATGCATCAACGACAACGGCCATGCGTAAGGTATCTCCTGCCTGGTAAGAAGGATCACCTTTTCTCTTATAATCTCGGCTCAATACACAATAGCTTTTTCATTGCGTTTTCCAGTCTTTAGATATATGAATCTTCCATCTCCACTCATTTTGAAGTCGGATAATATATTTGGCGTTGGATCGTCTGAGTATTTGTTTGCCACTCGACGCTCTGGTAAGTTTAATGCGCCTCTTGATCATGATTTGAGGAATTGAAGATGGATGATAATCAACTCGCTTCCCCAAAAGAAATGACCACCAGGCAAGAAGGTAAGCAGGGTGGGGAGTTGTTTATCGTCGATAACAGCGACCGGGACTGGAAGGTCCGGAACTACCTGGAACAGTGGGCCGACCTGTCCGTCTCTTTCGATATTGCCACTGGCTACTTTGAGATCGGCGCCCTGCTCGCCCTGGACGGGCAATGGCAGAAGCTCGAAAAACTGCGTATCCTTATGGGGGATGAAGTATCGCGGCGGACAAAGCAGGCCCTGATGGCCGGCATCCAAACAGCCGGAACGATCCTCGACGCCAGTATTGAGAAGGAAAAGGAACGGAACGATTTCCTGGCCGGTGTGCCGGCCATTGTCGATGCCATCAGGAAGCGGCAGATCGAATGCCGTATCTATACCAAAGAAAAATTCCACGCCAAAGCCTATATCACCCATGCGAAGCACGCCGTTGTCGGTGCGGCGGCCCTCGTTGGTTCCAGCAACTTCACCCATCCCGGACTGACGGACAACGTGGAGCTGAACATCCAGGTTCGGCGGGAGGTTGAGTTGCTCCAGGAGTGGTATGACCGGCACTGGAACGAAGCCCATGAAATCACCGAAGAAATCCTCCGGGTTATTGAGCGTCACACAAGGGAATACAGTCCCTTCGAGGTCTATGCAAAAGCTCTTCAGGAATTTTTCCGCGCTCATGAGATGACGACAGGCGAATGGGAGAATAGCACTTCCCGCATGTACCCCGTCCTCGACCAGTATCAAAAGGAAGGCTACCAGACCCTGATGAAAATCTCCGGCCAGCACGGAGGCGCCTTTCTCTGCGACGGTGTCGGTTTGGGGAAGACCTTTATAGGCCTGATGGTCATTGAGCGGCTTGTCGTTCACGAGCGGAAACGAGTTATGCTTCTGGTCCCAAAGGCGGCCCGCAAGCCCGTCTGGGAGAGCGCTATCCGTCGTTACCTTCCCCACCTCGGCGGCGGGGATTTCACGAATCTGGCGATTTACAACCATACAGACCTGCTCCGTACGGGTGAATTTCCGGCCCGTCTCGAACGCATCAAGGAGATGGCCGATGCCATTGTCATTGACGAAGCCCATCACTTTCGCAATCCCGGTGTCAAAGGGGAAAAATCAGGCCGTATCACCCGTTATCGCCACCTGTACGATATCGCAGATGGCAAAAGAATTTTTCTGCTGACGGCCACTCCCATAAACAACCGCCTCCTTGACCTCCAGCACATGATCGAACTATTCACCCGTCTCAAACCCGATTTTTTTAAATCTACCCTGGGAATCCACTCCCTCGCAGGCCACTTCCGCAAGATGGAAAAAGACCTGGAACAGATCGTTTTTGGGCAAGCGGAAGAGAATGAAGGAATGGAAACAAACAACCTGGAAGCGGAGAGGGTCCTGCTGAACGACAATCTATTCCGAGCACTCGTTGTGCAACGCAGCCGCGCCTACGTGAAGGCAAGTCAGCTCCAGCAAGGCGGCTATGCAGCCCTCTTCCCCCGGCGGGAAGATCCCCAGGTTGCTAACTACTCCATCAAGAAAACGTACGGCCGGCTCCTGTCCATGCTGGAAGAGGCCTTCTCCAGGGGGAAACCTCTGTTTTCACTGGCGATGTACTATCCCCTGGCCTATTACAAAGGCCCCGACACCACGATTGATCCCCTGAAGGCAGGGCGGCAAAAGGAAGTGGTGGGCCTGATCCGGACGCTGTTCCTCAAACGCTTTGAGAGTTCCGTCTATGCTTTTAATCTATCTTGCAACGCCCTGCTGGTTAAGCTCCTGGCCTTTGCCACGAAGAACAGCCAAACCTCCTCGGAATTCAACCGTCTGGAACGCTGGAAGGCCCAGCATGGGGATTCTGTCCGGCATGTAAGCGAACAACGGAATGACTTCTTCGGAGGGGATCGGGAGGAAGTGGGCGAGGATGACCTCATTACCGAAGAGATGCTGGAGGACGTGGAGGAACTCAACCGGGACGAATACCGGGTGGAAGAGATCCTGGCAGAAACCTTTCTTGACATGGATCAGATCACCGAATTTCTCAAAGAGCTTGAGAAATTCAAGCCCTCCCACGATGACAAGCTCCGCGCCCTGATTCGCCTGCTTAAAAACGATGCCGTCCTCAAGAAACACAAGGTCATGATCTTTACGGAGTATCTGAGCACGGCGCGCTATCTGAAGAGAGAGCTTCTGGAAGCGGGAATTGAGGGCATTGACGAAGTGGACAGCGCCACGTCCCGTGATCGTGGCGAGATTATCCGCCAGTTCGCCCCCTATTACAATGATGCCTCATCTGCCGCGCTGAGAGAGGAAGGTCTCGATGAATCCCGGGTTCTCATCGCCACGGATGTGCTTTCCGAAGGCTTGAATCTTCAGGATGCAACGCGCCTGATCAACTACGATATTCACTGGAACCCCGTCCGCCTCATGCAGCGCATCGGCCGTGTTGATCGGCGACTGAATCCGGAGATCGAAGAGAAAATCCTGACCGACCACCCCGACCAGAAAATGATCCGGGGCGCCGTGGCTTACTGGAACTTCCTTCCGCCTGATGAACTGAATATCCTGCTGAGCCTGTACAGCAGGGTTACCCACAAGACGTTGCGGATATCCAAGACCTTCGGCATCGAAGGCAAGAAACTCCTGACCCCGGAAGACGATTACGATGCCTTGAAGGATTTCAATCATGCCTACGAAGGGACGACATCCATTCTGGAAGGTATGCACCTCGAATACCAACAACTCCTGAAGGACTATCCCGACCTCGCGGAACGTCTGGCACTCTTGCCCGGCCGGGTCTTCAGCGGCAAGGCCCACCCCCAAACCGAAGCCAGAGCGGTCTTTTTCTGCTGGGCCCTTCCCGCCTTGAGCAAGAAACCGGATGGATCGGAGCTCTGGAGCGAAGAAAACGGCACGACGGGCTGGTACCTCTACGATCTCATCGGAGAGCGTATCATTTCGGAACCGGCGGACATTATTGGCCTGATCCGCAGCACCCCCACCACCCCGCGCCAAAGGGCCATTCCGGACAAGACCCTGTCGGAAATTCGGACCGCTGTGGAAAAACACATCAAGAACACCTACTTCAAGCGCGTGCAAGCCCCTATCGGCGTGAAGGCCGTCCTTAAGGCCTGGATGGAGCTGGGATAATTCCGGTGTAGAATAGAACTTGCTTTCCATTTCTGATTATCATAAAATCCGATAATCATATTTCACAGGAGGAAGCAATGATCCAGACCATCACCGCTACCTACGCGGTCCGGAACTTTTCGGAACTGCTCAACAGCATCCGTTACCGGGGAGAACAGTACACGATCCTTAAGGGGGGAAAACCGGCGGCGACCATCGGACCGGCGGCGGGTTCCGTAAAAGAACGGAAACTGTCCGACCTCAAAGACATCATAAGCAACCTTCCCCGTCTCGAAGACGATGGAGATGCCTTCGCGAGAGATATTGCACAGGCTATCGCGTTGCAGCCGCCCGTCGGGGAGGGAAAGCCATGGGCATAATCTTCGACACCTCGGTGATCATCGCCATCGAACGCGGTGATGAATCTCTCGACGCCCTCATTGCGGGGCGGGCGGAAGAGCCTTTCGGCATCAGCGTCGTCACGGCGGCCGAACTTCTGCACGGCGTCGAGCGGGCTGATACGGACGAGAGGAAACTCAGGCGGCAAGCCTTTGTGGAAAAGGTGATCGAATCCTTTCCGGTTTTCCCCTTCGATCTAATAGTCAGCCGGATCTACGCCCGCATTTGGGCCGCCATCGCCCGAAAGGGGTGGACTGTGGGCGCCCACGACCTCGTCATCGCCGCCACTGCCATTTCCCTGGATTACACCGTCGCCACGGTCAACATCCGGGATTTCGAGAAGATCCCGGGGGTAAAAATGGAAAAACTGCAATCGCCATGAAAAGAAAAACGAATTTTGAACGGTACCTGGAAGACCAACTGAAGGACAAGGCCTTTGTGGATCGATTCCAGAAGGCCGGTGAAGAATGGGGTAAAGTACTGAAGGTCCCCGCTGAAAAGGATATTCAAGAACCCGGAGGCATTAATGACCCCTGACCCTCTCGACCGCATCCGCGCCGTGAAAGACATTCCCGCCCTTATCGCCTACCTCCGTGACGAGCTGGACTGGCCCATCGGGGCAGAGGATTTCGACGAACTGACCTTCGAATATCAGCCCGAAGAGCTCGGCATCGACGCCCGGACTGCCGCCCGGATCGAAGAGATCAAGCAGTTGCGCCCCCTGGCAGCCAGCCAGCCCTGGGGCGTTTTCTTCATCCGCTTCGAGCCCAAGCGCCTGCCGGTCGTCGTCCTCCGCCGGATACTGAGCCAACTGGTCGTCAAAAAACGGGCTTCGGCGGAGAAATCGCACCGGGCCACGTGGAACCTCCATGACCTTCTCTTCATTTCCAATTACGGGGAAGACGACCAGCGCCAGATCACCTTTGCCCATTTCACCCAGGACGTCGCCTCCGGCGATCTGCCTACCCTGAAAGTGCTCGGCTGGGACGACGCCGACACGGCCCTCCACATCAGCCACGTCCACCACGAATTGAAAGAAAAGCTCCACTGGCCGGAGGATGAAAAGGACCTGGACGGCTGGCGGGAGAAATGGTCATCCGCCTTTACCCTGCGCCATCGGCAGGTCATCACGACGTCGAAGGACCTGGCCGTCCGTCTTGCCGATCTGGCCCGCCGTATCCGCAGACGCGCCGGTCAGGTGCTGGCCGTGGAAACGGAACGCGGCCCCTTGCGCAAGTTGCACAAGGCCTTTCGCGAAGCCCTGATCCATGACCTCTCCGAAGACGATTTTGCCGACATGTACGCCCAGACCATCGCCTACGGCCTGCTGGCGGCCCGCGTCTCCCGCCCCATGGGGATCATCGCGGAGAACGTGACCGACATGGTCCCCATGACAAACCCCTTTCTCCGGGAGATGCTCGGGACATTTCTCACCATCGGCGGCCGGAAGGGCAAGATGGACTTTGACGAATTAGGCATTCAGGACGTGGTTGATCTCCTCAACAACCGGGATACCCACATGGAGGCGATCCTCCGCGACTTCGGCAACCGCACCCGGCAGGAGGATCCGGTCATTCACTTTTACGAGCTTTTCCTGGCCGAATATGACAAGAAAATGAAGGTCAAGCGAGGCGTCTTCTATACCCCGCAACCGGTGGTATCCTACATCGTCCGCAGCGTCCACGAACTCCTGCAGACGGAATTCGGCCTTCCGGACGGCCTGGCCGACACGACTACCTGGGGCGAAATGGCCGCCCGCTTCGCCAAGCATGAACCTTCCCTCCCCTTCTTGCGGGAGACTTCCCTAAAGTCTTCCCTCCCCTCGCGGGAAATCTCCCCAAAGTCTTCCCTCCCCTCGCGGGAGGGATCGAGGGAGGGGGAATCTGTGCCCTTCAATATCCCGGACGGCGTCTCTCCCGACACCCCCTTCGTCCAGATCCTTGACCCTGCCACCGGCACGGCCACCTTTCTCGTGGAAGTGATAGACATCATTTATAAAACCATGACAGCTAAATGGATAAGGGAGAAACGTCTGGAGCCGGAATTCGATCGGCTCTGGAATGAGTATGTGCCGAAACATCTCCTCCCCCGGCTCTACGGCTACGAATTGATGATGGCCCCTTACGCCATCGCCCACATGAAGATCGGACTGAAACTCTTTGAAACGGGCTACCGTTTTGGCTCCAACGAGCGCGCCCACATCTACCTGACCAACGCCCTCGAACCACCGTCACCGCTGGCAGAGCAGGCTGCCGCGAACTTATTCGAGGCGCTTGGCCACGAGGCGCAGGCCGTCAACGCCATCAAAAGCAACAAACGCTTCACCGTCGTCATCGGCAATCCGCCGTAT
>DATESZ010000054.1:0-16496 GCA_035283845.1 Syntrophales bacterium
GCCCGGATAGGAGCTGGCAATGATTTGTTAAACTGGAAAGCCGGAGTTCCTTTCCTTGAACCCAAGAATGTGTTAGAGATAGTCTGGAACTGTTATCCCACTGTCTCCCGCGGCGGCGCCCACGACGATTATCAACAACATTCCCGGCTTGGCCTGTTCAAAGGGACCAAGTATGAAAAAAACTTTGTCTGGGACCTATTTCGCCGCAAATACCGGGGAAGAACAGATATTCCCCCTCTTGGAGATATGCCGGATTTTACAGAGAGAGGTATATCTTACAAGGAATCCCTTGTGATTAAAGAGCCTAACGAAGTGAAGGGATTCGTCCATTTAAGGGTCAGATACTGGGATATTGATAAGGCTGACGAATGTTATGCCTATATTCCTGCGATTCGGAGGGTACGCCGTCTTACCGGAGCTGACGTTACCGATCCCCTGCTGGGAAGTGATTATGTGCCTGATGATTTTGATGTGTGGCAGCAGAAGCTTAATCCCAGAATGAAGTTGCGGGTCTTGGAACACAGGGATCTCCTGTTTCCCAGACACTATGTAGGAAGGGAAAATAAACCTGCCTATGACTATCAAAAGAATGGCCCCTATGCCCAGGCAGAATGGGAATTAAGGCCCTTCTGGGTGCTGGAAATTATGATTAACAATCCGGATTATGTATATTCTAAACGGATAATATATGTAGATGCATCTCCTCCTCTGGATCGGAATTACATCCTTTACTGGGGGGAACAATATGACCAGAAAGGCCGGTTGTGGAAGGCTACTGGCCAAGTGGTTGTGTCCACAAGTAAGGATGGATTCAAAGGCACGTTTAACCATATCGCCATGAACTGCCAGAACGACCATTATACGCTACTGGATGCTTTTCAGGCCTATGATAACGGTCTCGATAAAACCTTTCCGCTGAATGAAGATGAGGCTTTCAGTATCAAGGGCTTGTTGAGGACGATACGATAAAATTAGCAGCTTAATCAATATTGGAGTGTGTTAGCCCAGTAAATTGCCCTAACTTAACTCATTAGATTTTATCCCAAATTCGAGTTTCGTGAAGGGCACTAAATACTTGATACAAGGAGGAACCGATGATAGGAATTATTTCGTTTAGTGCTCATGTCCCACTCTGGCGATTAGCGCGGGGGAACATAGTTGAGGGTATGCGTGGGGAAAAGGCCGTGGCCAATTTTGACGAAGATAGTATAACCATGTCCGTGGCGGCGGCACTCGGTTCTCTTGACCGAGTAGACCGCGAAGCGATAGATGGCCTGTTCTTTGCCTCTACAACCTCTCCTTATAAGGAGAAGCAGGCTTCAACAACTGTGGCCGCCGCGATTGATCTGCGCCGGGACGTACGGACTGCCGATTTTACCAACTCCCTCAAGTCCGGGACTACTGCAATAAGATTTGCCGTTGACACTATCAAGGCCGGCTCTGCAAAAAAAGTCATGGTGACTGCCGCCGATTGCCGTATCGGATTGCCGGGATCGGTTTTTGAGCAGAACCTTGGCGATGGGGCGGCGAGTCTCTTGATAGGAGATTCCGATGTTGCAGTGGAGATTGAGGACAGCTATTCCATTTCCAATGAAATGATAGATGTTTGGCGAGCAGACGATGATACTTTTGTCCGCTCCTGGGAGGGCCGTTTTGCCATCGCTGAGGGTTATAATAAGATAATGATGGAAACGGTTTCAGGCCTGTTAAAAAAGTGCGGGCTTGCCCCTAAGGATTTTGCCAAGGCGGTCTTTTATTCCCCTGATGCAAGGAGTGCAGCGGGGCTGGCCAAATCCCTTGGATTTGATCCCAAAAGTCAACTTCAGGAGAACTTCTTTGATTCTATAGGCAATACCGGCACCCCTTATTCCCTGATGTTGCTGGTCGCTGCACTGGAAGGGGCGAAGCCGGGGGACAGGATTCTTCTGGCCAGTTATGGCAATGGAGGCGATGCCTTTGTGTTTAAGGCAACTGAGAAACTGGAAAAGATCAAGAACAGGAATGTGATGAGAAAACAGATAGAGTCAAAAAAGACAATTCCTGATTACAAGACTTACCTGAAGTGGCGAGGGTTGCTGCCGGTTACACCTTTACATTCAAGGCCGATGGGCAGCGTCTCGGCGCCCGCCTGGATGAGGGAACGATCAGCGATTATTTCCTTCCACGGTTCAAAATGCAATGCCTGTGGAACCATACAGTATCCCCCGCAGAGGATTTGCACCAAATGCCAGGCAAGAGATCAATCTGAGGAGATCAGATTGTCTGATAAAAAGGGAAAGGTGTTTTCTTTTTCAGCGGATTATGTAACCAGCCTCGTAGATTTGCCCCTTGTATTTGCGGTAATAAACTTTGAAGGCGGAGGGAGGTTTCTCACCACGGTTACAGATAAAGAATTAAAGGACATGAAGTCGGGCATGGAGATAGAGATGACCTTCAGGAAACTGTTCGACGCTGAAGGAGTCCATAACTATTTCTGGAAAGTAATGCCTCCAAGGTAAAATATGAAATCTTTGATAGAATCAGGAAGGAGGTAAGAATGGAGGGCATAAGAGATAGAGTAGCCATTATCGGAATGGGATGTACCCAATTTGGAGAACTTTGGGAAAAGGGTCAGGACGATTTGATCATCGAGTCGTGTTATGAGGCCTTCGAGGATGCGGGAATAGAACCGAAAGATATTCAAGCTGCCTGGTTGGGTACCGTTTACGGCGGTCTTTTGGGATCAAGATTGTCAAGTATCTTAAAACTTGGTTATGTCCCTGTAACGAGGATAGAAAATTTATGTTGCACTGGGACAGACACCTTTAGAAATGCCTGCTATGCGGTGGCTGCCGGGGTATGTGATATTGCCCTGGCCTGTGGCGTGGAGAAATTGAAGGATACGGGTTATGAAGGTGCATTGGTGGATCCGCTTGATTCAGAATACAGGAGCAGGTCGGAGATGGTGGTGCCGCCCCCAACCCTTTTTGCCCTGAGGGCTATGAGATATTTTGAAACCTACGGCCTCGCTCCGGAGGTGGGTAAAGAGACCATTGGGAAAATAGCGGTCAAGAATCATAAACACGGCGCCCTCAGCCCCAAGGCCCAGTATCGGCGAGAGATGTCTCTGGAAGAGGTGTTAAAGGCCCCGATGATTGCCTCCCCATTAGGGGTCTTTGATTGTTGCGGGGTGAGCGACGGTAGTGCTGCCGCGATCATAACTACGCCTGAGATTGCGAAAAAATACCGGGATGACTTTATAATGGTCAAGGCGCTCTCCATGGTCAATAACAGCGCTCAGCCGGTCTTGAATGACGACTATGACTTTATCCACTTTGTGGAGTGTCAGATCGCTTCCAAAAAGGCCTATGCTGAGGCGGGCATTAAGGATCCCAGGAAAGAGGTTCACGTGGCGGCGGTTCACGATTGTTTTACGATAACCGAATTTGTAACCTATGAGGATCTGGGATTCAGCCCGGTAGGGAAGGCAAAAGAGGATGTAGATGCGGGCACATTCAGCCTGGGAGGTGAGTTGCCGGTGAACACTGATGGAGGTTTGAAGTGTTTCGGTCATCCCCTCGGGGCCACCGGTCTGCGGATGCTCTATGAGATATATAAACAGCTCCAGGGAAAGGCCGGAAGCCGCCAGGTAAAGGGCGCCGATATCGGTCTTACTCATAACCTGGCCGGCAATCCTGACTGCTATGCCACAGCTATCACCATCTTGGGGCACAGGGATTGATAAGGGTGACAATGAGTTAAGAAAGGATGTAAATCAATGGGATATAAATCGATGGGATATAAATTTTTCGAGACAAAAAGGAAAGATGAGTTTGATCTTGTTTGTCAAAAGTATCCTTCCGCCCCAAGGACATTCCTCCTGAAGGCCGATCTCCTGCGAAGGGGTTTAAAGCCCACCCAGGCAGCCATGGAAAAACTCCAGGACCCCTATTATGAGCATTGTCCGGAAGTCCTATTCCAATGGCATCATGAAGATCGGACCACCTCTTACAAAGTGCCGGGTCCTTATTATCTAAATGATGGAACCTGCGTCTGGTTCATTCTTAGTCCCCCTCCATTCGATCCCTACACCCTCGATCTTGTAAATGATGAATTCTGGATCTTATCCGATGAAGAGCCGTTGGAAGAGGTGCATTTTTCCAAAAAGCCGGAATATTACGACAAAATGACGGCAAGCGGCGTTCCGATGCAGAAAGTTGCCAACCTTGGAGGCCCTGACTTGTTTTATATCTGTCAATCCCGTCACTGCCACTCCTGGAACGAAGGGCTTCAATGCAAGTTTTGTGATATGGATTATAATGCAAAGCATCAGTTGAAGATGGGGAGAGGGTTTAAGGTCCGGATAACCCCTGAGGAGATTTATGAAACAACCTGCGAGGCCTTGAAGGAGAAGGGGAGATGGCGTTTCATTTTCTTCACCGGAGGCGCAGATCCCCGAGATGGATACGAACGGGAGCTGCAGTATAATATAAGTCTTATCGAGGCGATGACCAAAGCGGGAAAGGAAATTTTAGGGATGGATCGCCTTCCCCTGAACATCATTATGGCTCCCTTGGAGGTGGAACAATACCGCAGGTTATACGAGGCGGGAATTTCCGGGTTTGGGAGTTATATCGAGGTCTGGGATAAGGAAAAGTGGAAATTAACCTGTCCTGGAAAGGAAAAGCATATAGGATACGATAAGTGGATCGAGAAAACCCTGAAAGCGGTTGATATCTTTGGAGAGGGAAATGTGGTATGTGGCTTCGTTTCGGGAATAGAAATGGCCCCTCCCCCCTATGGATTTGAAGACATTGATGAGGCCGTAAACTCCAGCTTGACTGGCTATGATTTCATGCTGAAGAATGGCATCGTTCCCGTAGGAACTCAATGGTCGGTCATGCCTGGTACAGAGTTTTACAATATGGGAGCGACCCCGCCTCCTTTGGAGTTTTATGCGAAGCTGGACATCGGCAGGTATGAACTCATGAAAAAGTATGGAAGAGAAGTCCTTGCCCATCAATGGTATTACAAACACCAACCCTTAGCCACTCACGTGGATTGGCTGAGGCTTTTATAGGGAGGAAGGATCGAAGATGAAGATACCGTTAGAACTAAGAGGACTTTTAGAAGATCCTGAGTCGGTTAAGGTTCTGACCACCACCGATAAGGATGGGGTTCCCAATACAGTTTTTAAGGCCTCCCTTACTGCATTGGATGACGATTTCTTGGCCTATGTCGAACTCTTTGAAAGCTCCCGGTCCCAGAAGAATATGCTGCAGAGCCTTTGGTTTAAGAAGCCGGTAGCGATGGCTGTTTGCAAAGGGGGTTTGGCCTATCAAATCAAAGGAGAGCCTTATAGATTTGTAATAGAAGGGCCTTTGCGGGACAGTTTTTTCCAGCAGGTTTGGAAGCGAATACCAGAGGTCAATCCCAGTGGAGTATGGTTGATAAGACCCAAAGAGATCATCGATGAGAGCTATAAAACACAGCAAAAGAAAGAGCAAAGCAGGATCAATTACTCCATCTGGTTTCAATATCTGGGAAGGCCATAAAAAGGAGGAAAGATGGAAGAGGAGATAAGAGGGGAATATATAATATTTGGTTATATGGGTGATCTCGAAGATGCAATGGGGTTGGCCAAAAAAAGTGGAATAAGCGGGGGGACGATCAGGGAAATCGAATCGGCTCATGATGATCTGGTGGATTTAGGACCACTTCTGAAGAGCGGGAACGACTATAAAAGGCTAAAGGATGATGTGGAGGGCTTGGTCGAGGACCTTGTCAAAAATTCCAGAGAAGGCAACGAAGACCTTATATTGGGAAGTGCGCGACAGCTAAGGGATAAGGTGAGGATGTTAAAAACCGTGATAGATAAGACGTAAAGATAATGGTTCGCTGCTGTAATATACGTGTAGAGTAGAAAGGGCAGGATAATGACCGGCTTTGAAGACATTATTTATGAGAAGAGGGATGGGGTGGCGAGGATCACCTTCAATCGACCGGAGGTGTATAATGCTTTGAGATTGAAGATGGTAAAGGAGCTAAACGCAGCCCTCGAGGATGCAGATGGCGATAACAGCCTGGTAGCGGTGGTGGTGACCGGGAAAGGGGAAGCCTTTTGCGCTGGAGGAGATCTTTCAATTTTTAAAGACTTCTCTTTAGAGAATGGAAGAGAGCTGGCTGCCCAATGTCTTAAGCTGGCCAATTTGATGAGGGGAATGGGGAAGCCCATTATTGCGGCGGTAAATGGCTTTTGTGTGGGCTGGGGGCTTGAATTTGTTGTTTTTTGCGACCTGGCCATTGCCTCAGAAAATGCCCAATTTGAACAGCCTGAACTTAGAGTGGGAAGCTGCCCCATGTTCGGGGCTACTCAGATGTTCCCCTTGATCATGGGGGATAAACGGGCAAGAGAGGCTATTTTTCTTTCAAAGCGATATGATGCCGCAGAAGCGGAAAGGGTTGGTTTAATAAATAAAGTGGTTTCTAAAGATAAATTAGAAGAGGAGGCGAATGCCTGGTGTAAGAAGCTTTTTGGGATGAGTCCCCAGGCGGTGAGAACAGCGAAGATCGCCTTGGGAGTTATTCCTGATCTCCTTCACGGCGCCTTAAGACATGGCCTGATTTTGGCGCCTATGATTTGGGCCACTCCGGAATCTAAAGAGGCAATGACTGCCTTTGCGGAAAAGCGCAAGGCGGATTTTTCCCCGTTCAGAAAATGAGTCGGGGGTTCCTAAAAAGAGATTGCCTCTTTTCGATCCGTACTCATGGAGCAAGAGAAAGGGAGATACAAACATTAAGATAAGAGAGGTGAGAGATGAAATTAAAGGACAGGATAGCAATGATAACTGGGGGTGGAACCGGCATTGGGAGGGCTATAGCCCTTGGCTTTGCCGGAGAGGGCGCCAAGGTTGTAATCGCCACTGAAAAGAGGACTTTTGAAGCGGCTCAGAAGACCGCAGCGGAAATAAAGAACTCTGGAGGAGATTCTCTGGCTTTGGAAATGGATTTGACTAAGACCCAACAGGTAAAAGAGGCGGTAAGACAGGCTATAGAGAGGTTCGGAAGGATAGAAATCTTGGTGAACAACGCCGCCGCTTATCCGGCTACACCATTTCTCGAAATAACCGAAGAGGAATGGCTTAGGGTAATTGATGTCAATTTAAACGGGGTATTTCGCATAACTCAGCTTGTGGCGAAAGATATGGTTGCAAGGAGGTATGGGAAGATAATCAACGTCGCTTCTTCGCAGGCCATCATAGGTGTTGCCCTTATGAGCCACTATACGGCGGCCAAGGGAGGGTTGATAGCCCTGACCAAGGCATTGGCGGCAGAGCTCAGTCCTCATGGAATTAACGTTAATGCCTTTGCTCCTGGCCTGACTCGCACTCCTCTGGTGCAAGAGGTTGTCCCAAAAGAGTATTATGAGGCCTGGGAAAAGGCGATGGTTATGGGTCGATGTGGAGCGCCTGAAGATTATGTTGGAATAGCAGTGCTCTTGGCCTCGGAGGCGGGAAATTATATCACTGGTGAAACTATCGCCGTGGATGGCGGGTGCGCCAATGTGTTTGCTCGATTATCGGGATAAAGAAGGGCAAAAATAAGCTAAGCACCCCTCGACCTCCACACTTTAAGGTTCCCCGCTGCAAGCAGCGGGGAATGTTGTTTTTTATTAACCCTCATTCCGGTTGTGGTGCGGCGAAGGATAAAAATCACCCCCACCCCCGTCGAGGGGGAGGGATACAGGGAGGGGGGTATTTTCATATAAAGGTTAAGGAGGGAATGGAGATGGCAAGAAAAGAAGATTTTGATGTGGTCATAATTGGCGGTGGCATATCGGGGCTTGTTTGCGGCTGTTATCTGCAAAAGGCCGGGTTAAGCGTGGCCATCGTGGAAGCACAGGAGGAGGCTGGAGGGGGGCGTATGGCAAACGAGAGTATGCGTCCCGGCTACGTGGTTCAGTCATGTGTTTGGGGGGATCTCGAACCGCTTATGATGAATCAATTGGATTTAGAACTCGACCGGTATGGTTATCAAGATGTCGGGATGTTTAGCGAGTGGGGCAATGCATATATCTATAAAGATCAGACCAGTTTCCAGGTCAACTCTTTGGATCCTCTCAAAACGGCGGAGAAGATTAGAAGATTTTCGGAAAAGGATGCCAAAAAGGTATTGGAAATTGCGGAGTTTATGGGTGAGCCTTATGATAGCAGGGTTTCCCGCAATGTCAAATTCCTGGAGCTATTTTTCACTGAGGCCTGGACTTGGGAGAACTTTGATATACTGATTAATCTGGTAGCCCCTCTATTCCCCTTTGAGGATCCCTATGAGCTGACAGATTTGAATTGTTTTGAAATGCTCGATTTGCTGTATGAGAGCGATAAGCTGAAGATGGCTTGTATGGGTGGAACCATCATGGGGGCCGTCTATCCCCAACACCAGGGAGGAGCGGGGATTATAGGCGCCCTGCTGCCTTTGGGTTTGTTTTTCACCCATCCCAAGCACGGCGCCCATTCTGTTGCCCATGTGTATATCCGGTGTTTTCGCGCCCTTGGCGGCAAATTGTATAATAGTTGCCCGGTAGAAAATATCATAGTTGCCGGCGGAGAGGCGAAAGGGGTGAAATTGGGCGCTCATGCAGCCTTTCCGGGAAAGGAGATCACTGCAAAGAGGGTGGTGACTGATATAAACCCCCGTATTACTTTTACCCAACTGGTAGGTGAGGAGCATGTGGGCAAAAGGGTGATTCAGGAGCTTAAGACCAACTGGAAGGCGGAGTCAGTATTAGTGACCATCAGTTATGCATTGAAAGAAAGGCCTCGGTTTACTGCTGAGAAGTACGATCCTGATATTATACATCCGGTTTTGGGCATGCTGATGACACAAAATTCTTTTAGAGAAGGAATCCGTGTCTGGGGAGAGAGGATGGCGGGCAAGATTGCCGATGAACCTATGATAAATTACGCTTTTCCGCACTTAGATGATCCCACTCAAACGAGAGAAGGCAACTGCATTGCCAATACTTATTGGGAGGTCCCATGGGCTGTCTATGAGAAAGGAGGCGAAAAAATTTGGGATGACAAAGATTTCAGAAGGGAGATAGCGGAAAAGACCATAAATATCTGCGAGGTGTATTCACCGGGTTTTAGGGAGAACATCTTGGATTACTGGGTAACCTCTCCTCTTGATTATTCGAGACGTAGCCCGAACTATTTCAGAGGTTGCGATACCGCAGGGAGCATTGCGCAACCCCAAATGTTTTTTGGAAATCGGGCAAATATCGAAGGGTTTGACAAGGGCGGGATTGTCACCCCGATCAAGTACCTCTATGGGGCAGGAAGCGTTGGTCCGGTGTGGAGTTGCGGTGGCAATGGGTATCGGGCGGCTTGCCATATAGCTGAGGAGATGGGGATAAGAAATCAGCCCTGGTGGACTCATAGGGTATTTGAATATCTCTCGAAGAAGTATATTGAGAAGACCTATGTCCCATTGAAGGCAACAAGCGTATTAGACAGATAAGCGATGATAGGAGGGAGAGCAAAATGGCAAGAGATGAGTATGATGCTGTAATCATTGGAGGTGGCCCCAATGGGTTGATAACAGCGGCGTATCTGGTAAAAGCAGGCGCCAAGGTTTTAGTCATTGAGAAGAGGCGTGAGTTAGGGGGTGGGGCCGCTTCGGACAATCATGGAGGATTTATTTACCAGCCCCATGCAACGTATATGGTGATGGGAGAATTGATTCCTGCTTATAATGATCTGAACATGGCCGAGGACGGCGTAAAAATCCTTGTCCCAGAGGTCCAGGCCGCCCTTCTGACCAAGGATGGTCCATTGATTGCGTATCATGATCCCGAAAAGACGGAGCAGTCCATAAGCAAATTCTCCGGGGAGGATGCGAAGAGGTATCGGGCCCTCTATCAGGAAATGAAAGAGATTTTTGATGAGATACTCTATCCGGCCACTTATACCTATCCGATGCCTGCTTTAGATCAGTTTGCTCTGTTTGCGAAGTCGGGCCTTCCCATCGCCAAGCGGTTTGGGGAGTTGGCGGAGATGAATTTCTTAGAGATCATTAAAGAATATGGTTTTGGAGAGCCCACGAAGACTCTCCTTTTGTATCTGGCAACGATGTGGGGGCTTCCCTATGACGCGGGGTTGGGGTTTATGTTTCCTCTCTTCGTATATCGGATGCTGAATGCCGGGATCAGTGTGGGCGGGACGCATCGCGTGATCGGGACGTTGATTGGGATGATTCATGCGGGCGCAGATGTGGTGGAGGGCGGGACCCCTGCGAAGATTGTTATTGAGAATGAAAGGGCGGCGGCCGTGCGATTGGATGATGGGAGAGAGTTCAGGGGGAGGGTGATTGTGAGCAGTCTCAATCCCGAGCAGACTTTCAAGGAGCTTGTTGGGGAAGCCAATTGTCCGGAAGACCTCAATTTTTATGTTAAAGAGTGGCAGTGGGAGTCTTACAGTATGCTCAATTTTAATGTGGCGCTTCGGGAGCCCGTTCAATATAAGGCAGCCAAGGAGGAGCCGGATGTGAACAGGGCGCTCACCTGTGTGATGGGATTGGAGAGCATGGAGGAGTTGATTTCAGGTTTTAAAAAGATTGATGGGGGGGAAATTGCCCTTCATGGTCATGCATCGCCTTTGAGTTTGTATTCCCCCATCTTGGCGCCCAAAGGCTACCATACAGCGAAATTTGAAACATTGGCGCCTTATGATCTGGGTGGCGATCCCAGTAATTGGGATAAGAGGAAGGAAGAGATTACCCAGATATATGCGGATCTTTGGGCCAGCTACGCCACCAATTTCAAATCGGCTTATATGGACGCTCATACAGGTACGACGACGCCGCTCGATGTGGAGCGGAGGTTTGCGACGATGAAGCGGGGGAGCATTAAGCATGGCGCGTATACTCCCTTCCAGTTGGGTTCTAACAGACCGAACCTTCTCTGTTCTTCCTACAGGACGCCAATTAAAGGGCTTTATGTGAACGGCGCGAGCACCTATCCCGGCGGGATGATTCTTGGTGCGAGCGGCTATGTCGCTGCGTCGGCAATAGTAGAGGATCTTAAGCTCGAAAAGTGGTGGGGAGAGTTGGAATGTCTAAAGCGGGCAAAAGATAAGGGATTAATGTGACGTTTCATAGCTTGACATTCGATGGAGGGTCAAAATGAAAAATCTTAAAATTTTAAAAAAGCTCGGTCTTGATGAACCTGCGTTGAGCGTTAAGGAATACCGAAAAATGTCGAGGGATGAAGAACGGGAGCATGTGCACAAAAAATATCCTTTTGTTCCGCAATCCTTCTTGCTCAACCTGGATGTCCCTCGGCGCGGGACAAGGATAACCAAACCTGCCTTACAAAAGTTGCAAGGGCCAGATTACGTGAAGACCGTGAGGATCTTATTCCAGTGGCACCACGAAGACTTTACGGAGGAATATGGGATACCTATGTACATAAACCTCAACGATGGAACGTCTATTTGCATGGCGCTCTGTCCGCCCGATATTGGCAGTCCTTATACTGTAGATCTCATCGATGATAAGTTTTATCTTCTTTCTGACGGGAAAGCCTTAGAAGAAGTCGACTTCCCTCCTCCTTCGGCGATTGAAAGAGAAGGGAAAACAACGAGAAAGGGGACCCCCTTTACCCAGATAGCCCAAATTTCAGGCTGGTGTTTGATGTTGATTCCCAATAGTCATTGTCAGTATTGGAATTATGATCAGCAATGTCGTTTTTGCGATATGGATTATAACACGCGCCAGGCCATGAAGATGGGAAAGGGCTGGAAGGTTCGTCTTGACGCCGATGACGTCTACGATTTGATGTCCGAAGCCCTTAAGGAAAAGGGGAGGTGGTCGCATTGTCTTATGACCGGCGGCTCTAACCCCAAAGAGAACTTTGAAAGGGAATTGACTCAACAACTCGACTTAATCAGGGCTATCCGTAAGGCCGGGGAACCCTACGAACACTACCATATGACTGTCAATCTCATAGCTACGCCTTATGGGGAAGAGGGATATAGGAGAATTAAAGAGGCAGGCTGTGATGCCTTTGGCGGGTATATTGAGACCTGGAAGAAGGAACAGTGGGAATTGGTCTGTCCAGGTAAGGCCAAGTATTTCAAATATGAGGACTATATTGATCGTATTCTCGAGGCGGTTGATGTATTTGGTATAGGAAATGTGACGGCCGGTTTTGTGATAGGTACAGAAATGTCCCCGCCGCCCTATGGTTTTGCCGAGGTGGACGAGGCGGTCAATTCAACTTTAGAGGGGTATGAATTTCTGATTAAAAACAAGGTGCTTCCTATTGGGACGAACTGGTGCATCATGCCGGGAAGCGACTTCTACAAAATGGGAGCTGTTCAGCCGCCCTTAGAATTTTATGTCAAGATCGATATCGGCCGGTATCGTCTTATGATGGAGCACTGGGGCGGACGGCTTTCTGCCGATCAGATGGAGTGGAGATTTCAGGCAGTTGGCTCGTATGCCGATTGGCAGAGACTTTTATAGGACCGGCCTCTTAAGATTATAATAGTTATTTTCTTCCATGAGCTTGATAATGAAAAGGAGATAATGAAATGGAATTGCAAAAGGAAATTATTGATGCCCTTCGGGACCCTCAAAAGGTGAAGACATTGACCACGGTGGACAAGGATGGAATGCCGCACACCGTTCCTATTGGGTCCATGACCATTTTAGAAGATGGAAACATCGCCTTCATGGAATTATTAGAGACCTGCCAGACCCAAAGGAATATGCTGAATTGCTACTGGTTTAAGAAAGACGTCTCGATACTGGTTATAGTAGATTGGGCCAAGGGGATAGTGTTTCAAATTAAAGGCAGGCCCTACAAGTTTCTTTATATTGGCCCTATTTGGAATCAGTTTTTAGAAAAGATATGGAAAGTGATTCCGGAGGCGGATCCTTCAGGAGTATGGCTGATCACTCCTCATGAGGTAAGAAATCAGAAATACCATGACAGAAGGAAAGCCGAAGAAGAGAGAAGGGCCAACTGGACAACCTGGATGACTTTGAAAGGCGCGCGAAAATAACGGGAGGTCGATATGGCAGAGAAGGTTTCAGAATACATCGTCATTGACTACGTGGATGAATTGGAGGAGGCTATATCGAATGCAAAAAGGCATGAGATGGTAGATATTGCCAAAGGGTTAGGGGGCATCCATGGGGATCTCGTAGAGCTGGGGAATTTGGCGGATTCTGAAGAGAAATTAAAGCGATTGAAGGCGGATATTGAGAAGCCTCTTGAGGATATTGTGGCTAACTGCAAGGCAGGAAATGGGGACAAATCATTGGATAGCCTGCGCACCCTGAGAGACAAGTTCCATACTCTGAAGGTCCTGTGGAGCAGGGGTTGACCGGTTATCTTTTGCATGGTCAAGTATGAAACCTCTCCCGGAGATAGGGGTTAAATTGCCGCAAAAGCGCGATTACACCTTCCGCAATTTCAATCAGCTTGCCTGTGGTCAATAATTCCTTCCGCCCGGATCAATTAGCCAGCGAAGTAAGCTATACTCTTACACATACATCGTAGAATTTATTAGAAGGGAGGAGATTCAGATATGAATAAGAAAGATATAACCAGTGCGAGAGGCGCTATAGAGTGGTTGAGAGGGCAGAATGATTTGTTGGTGGTGGATAAGGAGGTGGATCCCATCTATGAAGTTTCGGGAATCTCCAAAGCCCTGGACGGCGGCCCGGCGGTACTTTTCAATAAAGTTAAGGGCTATCCTGGGGTTAGGATCGCTACCAATGTGTTAGCCAACAGGGAAAGGATTGCCAGGATACTGGGTGTCCCCAGCCCTAAAGATATTAAACTTAAGTGCCTTGAAGCATTGCACAAACAAATACCTCCGAAAGTTATCCGCAACGCCCCTTGCCAGGAAGTGGTTATCTCTAAAAATATCAATGTTAATAAGATATTGCCCATAATAAAACATACCGAGGAGGATGGGGGGCGTATTTTGGGGGGCGGTAACACTTTTATTTGGAAAGAGGGCGGGGGCTCCCATGTGGGCTTCAATCGGATGCATTATCGAGGGAAGGATTGGGGGTCCATGTCCATCAACCTCTCCAGCCATGTCGAATATCATGTCCTGGAAGCAAGAAAGACAAAAAGCAAACTCCCGCTGACTATCAATATTTGTACCTCGCCGGCCATCTGGCTTGTTTCTGGCGGGGGAATGCTGCAATTGAGTATGCCGGCGGGCAGTGATGAGTTGGCCATTGCCGGCGGAATTCAAGGTGCTCCGGTAAAGATCTGTAAAGCCAAGACAGTAGATGCCTACTCCATTGCTGATGCCGAATGGGTCATTGAGGGTTTTGTTGATACATCTCAAGTTGTTTGGGAAACCGAAGAGGCGGAAAAGATGGGGAGGGATGATGCCGCGGATTTATTTCCCGAATACACCGGATATATGGGAAAAGCCAGGCGGACTTACAAATTTCAGGCTACGGCTGTTACCCACCGGAAAGATAGACCCATATTTTATGCCCCCTTGGCCCATAGTCTTGAAAGCAATAACCTTTGCAGCCCCCTGCGAGAGGCCTCCTTTCTGGACGTATCGAATAGGATATGTCCAGGGTTAGCCAAGGATGTAAATATTCTGGATAGCTTTAAGTCCTGGGCCGGGGTGGTCATACAGGTTAAGAAAAGAAGGAAGAGAGATGAAGGCTATCAAAGAAATATCATCCTGGGGGCCTTTGCCGCGGCCACGGGATTGAGGTGGGTTATTATCGTAGATGATGATGTCGACATTTATGATGCGGAAGAAATCTTGTGGGCCCTGTCTACGAGGGTGGATCCTAATAGGGATATCATTGTCAACCCGGCCCTGAGAGGGGTGGACAATTTCCCCTTTGAAAAATTAGAGTCGGGGACCTTGCGTATGGGCGTCTCGGCCAGCGTGGGGTTCGATGCTACGGTGCCTTACAACGTGACTTCCAAATTCAAAGTAGGGGTCTATCCCAAGGTTGATCTGAATAAATGGTTTACAGATGAGCAAATTTCCCAAGCGAGAGCTGAACAAACCGTTTATGCTCGACGTATGGCCGAAAAGAGAAATTAAGTTTGTCAGATGGTAAAGAACCCTGATGTAAACCGAAGGAGGGCCGGTATGGGGAAGTCGGAAGACAAGAAGCAGTATATAATTTACGTTGATACGGGGGGCACCTTTTCAGATGCAGTAATCGTGAGTTCTGACGGGACGTTTGTGAACGGGAAGGCCTCTACGACGCCGGACGATTTAGAACAGTGTTTATTCAATTGCATAGAAGATGCAGCCAAGCGGCTCAATAAGAGTTTAAGGCAAGTATTGTCGGACACAGAAATATTGGGATTTGGGACGACAGCGGGAACGAACACGATTTTGACTCGGAGCGGGGCGCCGAATTTAGGGTTTATAACGACCAGGGGATTTGAGGATACGACGATGATTGGCCGGGCGTCGGGGCGTTGGGCAGGGCGGCACCCGTCGGAGAGCATTCATATACCGACGACGGACCGGCCGGAGCCGCTGATACCGCGGGAGAGGATACGGGGGGTAACGGAGCGAACGGATTCAGTAGGGCTTGAGGCAATACCTTTGTATGAAGAGGAAGCGCGGCAGGCGGTACGGGAGCTTTTGGATAGATACAAGGTAGAGGGGATAGCGGTATCCTTTTTATGGTCTTTTTTGAATGACGCTCACGAGAAGCGGATGAAGGAGATTATCGGGGAGATAGCGCCGGAGTTACCAGTGTCTCTTTCCTCGGAGACGGTACTACTGATACGGGAGTCTTCCCGGTGCAACAGTACGATTACGAATCTTTATATAGGGAGCGAGGTACGCAAGCTATTTGGGAAGGTGAAAAAAAAGCTGGGCAGTTTGAATTATACCAAGCCTTTACTGGTAATGCAGGCAGCGGGGGGGTTATCGAGGTCTGAGGTAGTGAAGCCGATTACGACTCTGCATTCGGGGCCGGTAGGAGGTTTGGTGGGGGTTGAGTTTATCAAGGATTTATATGGATTCTCCAATGTCATGGGGAGCGATGTGGGGGGGACGAGTTTTGACGTTTGTTTAGTGCCCGAGAGTGGGGCTATATATATTCGGGAGCCTGTAGTGGCCAATTTTATTTTATCCAATCCCATGCGGGAGATTATATCGATTGGGGCTGGCGGAGGGACGATCGCCTATATAGATGAATTGACCAGGGTTTTACGTGTAGGGCCGAAGAGCGCGGGATCGCAGCCAGGACCCGTATGTTACGGTCGTGGAGGGACCCAGCCGACGGTAACAGATGCGGATGTTGTAACTGGGCGGATAGACCCGGATTATTTTTTAGGCGGGTCTATGAAGCTTGATAGAGAGGCGGCCCGGAAGGCGATCAAGGAGAAGATAGCCGATCCTCTGAAGATGGGGGTAGAGGAAGCGGCGCAGGGGATTACGACGATTATTGATGCAGTTATGGCCAACACCTTAGCTTCGACGTTGAGACTGCGCGGG
>DATESZ010000055.1:0-21512 GCA_035283845.1 Syntrophales bacterium
AACTCGCAGTAACCCAGGCGCGGGACGAGTACAGGCGACCAGATGCCTTCAAGACCTGCCTCCATAAGCGTGGGCTGGAGACCGTTCGTGATGCAGACCTTCATGCATTCGCCGCACTTGACGCACCGTGCGAGAAATTCCCTTTCCTCAAGAGACCCGGGTGGCCTGATAAGCAAGGGGCTGCGGCTGCCCGCTTTCGCAATTGGCGTTGTCCGCAAGAACGGTACGGCAACCAGACCCGAGACAGCGGCTGCTATTACCCGTCTCCTTCCCAGGTCCATGGCTACCGCCGTGTGTTTCGTTCCGAGGCTGAAAGAGACCGCTTTCTCAGGACAGATGTCGTCGCAGTTCCTACACATTAAGCACTCCGTATCGCGCCACCGCTCACGCCCGTCCGGGCCGGCGCCGCCCTGGCAGTTAAAGGTGCAGACCCCGCAGGAAGTGCACCCTTCGCTCAAATCACGTTTCAAGAGCGAGTAACGTGAAAGGAGACCAAGGAGCGCGCCGAGGGGACAGAGATACTTGCACCAGAAGCGGCGCTCCAGCAGATTCAGTCCGAGGATCGTTAGAAATAGCATGCCGATAAACACCCCCTGCCGATAGACAGGCTGCTCAAAGGACAAGACCGTTTTCTTCAGAAAGTCATAGGCAGGCTCCGAAAGGCTGTTTGCACCGAGCGTATTTACTGAGTAGATGGCGTCAAAAATGGCACGCACAGAATAATTGAAGAAGGGATAAAGGCTGACCGAAAAAGAGCGGATGAGGAGGGAAAGGGGGTCCACGATGCCCACAAACTGCATCGTGAAAAGAGACGAAACGAGGATAAAGATGAGTAACAGGTATTTGAAACGATGCCAGGCGACGGGCATGGCTTGAAGATGCTTTTTATTGAGCGAACTCACAAGATTATTCAGAGTCCCCAGCGGGCAGACCCAGCCGCAGAATACCCTGCCTAAGGCGATGGTAAGGGTGACGGCAATGAGGGATAGCAGGAACGCTACCGGCAGGGCATGGGAGGCCAGAAAGGTAGCAAGGGAAATGAGGGGATCGAAGTCCAGGAAAAGCCTAACAGGGTAGCCCAGTTCGTCATCCCCTTTGGACTCGGTATGGATAAAGAGAAAGAGAAAGAGTAGCAGAAACAATCCCTGGGAGCTTCGGCGCCAGTTCTGAACACTGATCTTTCTCATTAACCATCTTTTCATCAGCCCGGGATGTGAATCTTCCTGATCCCCAGTGTGGCGAGATCCATTTTTCCTAACCCCGCGTCCCGTCCGACGCGCACGTATCCGAGATCGCTTCCCTTCAAGCCGAAGAGCGTAGCGCCATAGGAGTCGATGGCCACCTGATCCACACCGGCGATGACCGTATCGAGCTTTCTTACGTCACGGTAATCGCCGCCCTGAGGCCCGTTATCGGTCAGGATCCGCACACAATCCAATACAGTGAGCGCAGGTTTGATCACCATGGCGAGGTCTACAAGGCTCTCGTCGATATTCTGATGGATCATGGACCGCAAGCCGCCAATGACACCCATCCAGTTCTTCATGGAAAGGGTGAGCTTCGACAGGCCGTGTTGTTTGGCAATGGGGACATTGATCACCTTGTCGGCTTCGATGATTTCCGTATAAAGCGGCCATGACTTGAGGGCGATCCCCCGGATTTCCATGTTCTTGAATTTCCTGTCGTCAACATAGCTTACGTCGGCGCCGGCGGCGAGGGCCGCCGCAGCAATGCCGCTCTGGACGTAGCAGCGCCTTGCATCATTTACGGAGCGATCGAAGACCCTGACCTTCTTTGCGCCCGCCTCGAGACAGAGGCGGACCAGCTCGGCGAGAACCTCAGGATTTGTGGTCGCCGCCTGCTCCGGAAGGCGGTCAAAACCGATATTTGGCTTGACAACGACGATATCGCCGCGGGAAATAAATTTGCTCATGCCGCCCAAGGCATCGATGGCTGCCCGCGTAATTAGTTTAGGCGACGGACCGCGCACCACGGCAAGGTCGATCTTGAGAGGCATTGGCGACGCTTCGACAAGCTTCGACACCCCCTGCGGTAGAGAGAGACTAACGCCGGCCATCGCCGCCGTTTGCAGAAATTTTCTCCGATCCACACCCACCTCAAGCTCGGGAATTCGTTTAACCATATCTCTTTTTTAGTGAGCGGAGTATAGACAAAGGGTGGTTGAGAGTCAAGGTCATTTTCCTCTGATCATTTTCCTCTGGCTCGTAGCGTCGGCAAGAAGGGGACCGCGGATAAGTTCGCTCCGTGCGCCGACGTACTCCACTCCTATAGCGCTGCCGCCCACGATGACAAAGGTGAGAAAGCTGCTGCGCCTGGCCTCGTCCGGCTTCCGGGCAGCTCCTTCGAAACAGCAGATGATGTGGTTCTTGAGAGCGGTTGCCTCTTCCAGGGTTTTCAGGAAATAGGCATGGGACTCCACACCCGTTATGCCGAACGAATGGGATATGCTTCCCGTAGCAAGTATAAGATAATCGTAAGAAATCGCCTCGCCGTCGGTCTCTATAACGCGGTTTTCGAAGAAGCTTTTGCGCGATCCCTCCCTGGCTGCAAGTGAGGCCTCCTTTTAGAATTTACGCATAGCATCCATCCGGAAACTCCAGATGCGACACTAAGAGCCAAAGGTGGTAGCGAGATCGCTGTCGATAACCTATATGCAGACCTCTTTGGCGCCTTGTGCTGAATAGCCAAATTTCCCTTTAAGATTCCGCATGAGGAAATTCACCTCTTCACCTGGTCGCTGCTATTCTGCGATTCACAGGGGTATTCATCAATAATTAGAACTCATAAGCCATGCTGCCCACGAGATTTCTTCGTGGTTCGTTTACCCCTGACCCGTGAATCCGGTAGTCCTCATCCGTAATGTTTTCCAATGCTAAAGTACACCTGATGGATTTATTGATTATGATGCCGCTGCGAAAATTAAGAACGGTATAGCCGGGTGTTCCTCCCGGAGGAATTCTTTGCGTGTCGCTTTGATCCTTCAGCGATAATTTATCCGCTTTTGCCGCCGTGACAATATCTGTCTCAACCCAGAAATTATAAGTTTTGTTGTCGTAGCGAATGCCCGTCTTAAATGTTGCAGGCATGATTTTCGTCATCGGTTTTCTTACCTTTTCCCCGGAAGGCAGAAACTGATCAACCTCTCCCTCCGTCCAGACGAAGCTGCCGAATAAAAGCCAATCTGCAAAAAATAGGTAAGAACCGGCTAATTCCACCCCCTGAACAAAGCCGTCGCCTACGTTATCTTTGCGCACTTCCGGGATGCCATTGATAAGATTGCCGGTAGGAGAAGCAACAATCATATCTTCTATATCGGTATAAAAGAAAGTGAGAGAGGCCTGCCAGTCATCTTTCTTCCTTTTTAATCCCAGTTCATAGACAATGTACTTTTCCGGCTTTAGACCAAGGGAGGGAGTTTCCACACCGCTGGTATCGTCCAGCATTGTCAGGTCGGCAAGGGTAGGCGTCCTAAAACCCTGCGACACTCCTCCATATAAATTCCAGCTCTTGTCCCGGTCCGGTAAATAACTGAAACGGATGTTGCCTACTACATTGTCCCAATTATCAGAAAGAGAAATTTGCTTCTTGGTGACGGGATCCTCTACCTTGTTCGCCTCGACTTTAGCATAGGTATACCTTGCCCCTAAGATAATATCCAGTTTCTCGGAAAAGGACTTGGCATCTTGAAGATAAATACCTAAAAGCTTATAACTGCTGTCATCGGCAACGGGCCCTTGGATGCCGGCTTTGTTAAAACTGCCATCCGCCTTAAAGGATCTGGAAAAGGAGTCAACACGATCCTCATAATAATCGAGACCACAGGTTAAAATTCCCATTGAGGTTTTACTTGTCAACTGGGTCAGGAGACCACTCGTGCCCACATCAAAACCTTGAAAATCGCTTGTCTTGTCTTTTTTTACCCGGAAACGTTCCTCTTCCTGGCGATGATAAGAAAGACTGATTTGCAGGTTATCAATAAAAGAATTTAGGTTATCGGCTTTATATTGAAGATAGGTCAACTCTCTATCCTGATCATGTTTACGCTCTTTTTCATCACCCACTTTAGTACCTTTCCAGGATATGCCATAAATGGTGGTATGTGTCCGCCAAACATCATCTTGATTGACTTTTTGATGGGCAAAGGTGAGGGAAGAATCGTCTCCCAGATAATATTGGAACTTTAAATCATAGTCCTGCTCGTTATAGCCCGTATGAGGTTGTGTGCCTACGGAACCTCCCGCGTGAAGATCGCCATAGTCTTTTAACGATCCTCCGGCAATGGCCCACAGGTCGCCAATATTATTAGATAGTTGCAGCCTCCCCGTATTGGATTCTTCTGCGGTGCTGAATCTGTAAAAAACCCTGTTCTTGTTGGGGCCCGGATCAACGGTGAATGCATTAACCGTACCGCCAATAGCGTCGCTGCCGTATAAGACCGAGGAGGGCCCTTTAACCAATTCCACTCTTTCAATACTCAGCGGATCAATGGTATTGGCATATTGATTAGGTCCCGATCTGAAGACCGAGTTATTCAAACGGATGCCGTCGATCAGCAACAAGGTGTCATATCCGGTGAAGCCCCTGATATAAGGTGAGCCCTGGCCGAAGGAAGTTTTTTGCACCATTACCCCGGGGATCTCTTTTAAGGATTCCGGTAAAGTACGAGATAACTGCCGCTCCTGAATATCTTTTGAGGTCACTATATCGGCGCTGTAAGGAACTTTGAAGATATCTTGTTCCGATCTTGTGGCCGTGACAATTATTTCATCCAAGACTACTGTCGGCTGTTCAGAAGCAAAAGCTTTAGAAGTAAAAAATAAAATTAATAGGTAAATTAATAAGATGTTGTTCTTAGCAGGCCATTTCTTCATGTACAAAGTCCCTTGAATTATTGAATTAAATTGATAAGATATTGCTTTTTGACGGTCTGAGTATAGGACATGATAATTTTGTATGTCAAGCTGTACATACTGGTTGGGACTTATAAGGCTCGCTTAAGGCGGTTTTGTGATGCCGGCCTGTTTTTTTGCTTTGTAGAAGAGTTGCTGTATCGAATTACTGGAGATGTGTTCTTGCTTTTTCTCCCCATTAAACAGCCACTCGGTAGGATGATGTTTTCTCCAGTATAGCCTCAAATGCTCAAGGGCATTCTGGGACAAGATGGAGTAGCGATCCTTACCTCCCTTGCTCTCAATTCCGATGAGTACGTAATCATCAGAAAAAGAGATTTTATTGAGATACGCTGGCCTCAACAAGCGCCGGTCCGGTAGCTTCCAATAAAATGAGCATATTATCTCTGCAGGAAAGTGCTTGCAATTCAGATGACGTTAATGTAGAAGAATTTATGGAGGATCAGATATGAATATCATGCAAATCAGCAGGATGAAACGGGATTTAACCTCGGAGCAACAGAAGGCATTTAGCGCCGAACTTAAGCGATTCTATGCTGCGCCGCCTGCCGATCTGGTTGTATTGGCCGATTATGTGGCCCTGGACCAGTCCTGTTCTTTTACCCTGCTCGACGTTTCCAACATTGAAAGGTTGAACGAGATCAACCAGCCTTTTGCGCCGTATGTGGAATACGAAGTTATCCAGGTTCGCCCCACCGCAAACAATTAATGGAGAAACGATCCCAATGCGAAGCTTACTCTTAGAGCTTGCCGAGCAATATCCATCGCTCCCGAAAGCGGTAATCTTAAAGACTGCCCTTCTTTCACTGGGGGTGCGCTTCCATTCGTTAATGGTTGAAGCCGGCAAAACCGTTCTTCCGGATTTTCGTTTCCACCGTTTGCCGGACGGAAGCCTTGTCCAGCTTCCGTACCTGATGGTGCTGGAAGGCGGTTCTCTGATCCGGCTGCGTTGCCGGGAGGACAGCCCTTTTCAAATTGAGCCTGACGGAGATAATTTTTTTTTAATGGATCGGGCTGAGCCAGTAGTTCGTTTTACCTTTGCCGACCGTCCCGTTTGGCAAACCCGTAAAGCTTCGGACGGCGTGCCGCTAAATGGATGCGGCCTTAATCAGCATGGCGACATGATGGTGCTCAACCTGACTCCGGCATGTGAATACTGGTTGACGCCCTTTGAGGGAACAGCTTTGACCCCGGACCCACCGGAACGATCATGCCGTTGTGCTTTTTGTGGTTATGGCCTGCCGGACGCGCGCAGCAAGACACTGGGACAGGAGCAGGGCCAGCCTGCGGTTGCATCGGCTGTGCTCAAACGTGCTGGCGAGGCCGTGCAAATGGGTGTTGCCTCCGGCGCAAGGCACCTGTACCTGACCGGCGGGTCCATGACTAACCCTAATCTGGAGGCCGAAAGATATTTAAATATTGTCAATGGAATACGCAAAGCTGCTGACGGCTTATATCTGACCGTTGGATCCCAGGCACTGCCACCCGAGAGACTTCCTGCTTTTAAAACAGCAGGGGCCGATGGAATCTGCTTCAATCTGGAGGTCTGGGATCGGGAGGTATGGCAACGGGTCTGTCCTGGGAAAAGCAGATTCTTTGGCCGCAACATGTGGGAAGCATCCTTGATAGAAGCTGTGCGTATTTTCGGCGATGGCAATGTGTTCAGCGCTTTTGTGATCGGCGCGGAAATGGTTTCCGATAATACATTGTCGGACCCTAATGTTGCTTTGAATTCAAACATCGAAGGTGTGCGATGGCTGCTCCAGCGAGGAATCCATCCTATCTTGTCGCTCTTCTGGCCTTTTGCAGGTACGGACATGGAAGACTGTCCAGGACCCGATCTGCACTTTTTGCTACAACTTTACAGTGAGGTCAACCAGGTGCGTTATGAGCTGGGCAAGCCTTTTCCCGGCAACATCGCTTGCAAACGATGTCTGTATATGCAGGTGGAAGGAGACTTTCCAGAGTCATGGTAATAAGACGACTCCCAACCATTTATATTTTATTAGCGCTGTGGCCCGCCTTTTTTTGCTTTGAAGGTTTAGGGACAGCTCGGGCAGCCTCGCTTCAGTTGGATATCCGCAATTCTTTAATCGTGCTTAAGGCAAAGCAGACGCCAATAATTGATATTTTAAAAGCTGTCGCCGACCGGACTGGATTTACTTTCGAAACCACCGATCCGTTGACAGAGCCCGTTTCCGTGGATATAGAAGCTCTGACCCTGGAAGAATGTGTCCGACATCTGCTGGCAAATCGTAATTATAGTATCATCTTTGAGAAAAACAAAAAGGATATTTTTGTATTAAAGAGCTTATATATCATCGGAGCCGGTGCCACAACCCGGGTGCAGCCCAGGCCCGGGCTTTCCCGGCAACAATCGGATTTGCCTGTAGATATGCCTCCTCAGCATGATCCTGTTCGAAAATTCGAAAAAGACTGGCTTGCTAAAGAGTTTGATGATTACAAAAAACTGGAAAAGGAAATCGTGACCGAGAGTAAACAAGAAGATCCTATGGGCGTCGGCATCCGGATCAACAAAATTTCCCGGAACTCGCCGCTAAGAAAAATCGGCCTTACAGAAGGAGATGTGATCCACGACATAAACGGCAAATCGGTTCAAACGACCGGGGAGTTTATCGAAGCCCTGCAGTCCGCTTTTAGAAGCCAGGAAATGATACGCATCGAACTGACGCAAAAAAACGACCGTGTGGAACCGATCTATATCAAGGTCCAATAAAGGACTGCCTTTTTTCCCTATGCAGGTCCAGAAGCTATGTTTTGATCCGTTTGCTAACCTCACATTTGACAAAACACTCTTACGGGCGTTGAACGGGTTTACCATTGCGGTTCACAAAGGATTGAAGCGTGTTTAGTCTAACACCCAAGCGTATTATTTTCCGCATTATTTTCCCTTTCACCTTCCTTTTCGGTGTCACGACAGTATTTTCCTGGATTTTTTCAGCTTATTTCATCACCCGCTATCTCGACCAAAGCCTTGAGCAGCAGATGGTCCGGGTAGCTGACATCATCTCAAAATCCAGTTACGTCCTGAATCCGGCCATACTCAGTCAGATAAAAAAGGTGATTAATGCGGAGATCGTTATTTTTGACACAAATAATAAGATTGTCAGCGCTACATTCTCAGAGCCTGCCATCCAGGAAGGACGAATGGATTTTTTCAAAACATTTTTGGATAGACCGTATATAGGCAAGGAGGTGAAGTTCGGCAGGATCAGCTATCGGATCATCATCAACCCCATTGCCCTGCCGACGCAAGGACAGGCCTTTCTGTCTCTCTGGATGCCCATGGAGGAAGCTGATAAACTAAGGACTAAAATTATTTTAGGTCTGGGGGGCATTACGCTATTGGGTATTCTCGCCATGGCCGGGATGGGGTATCTGATTGCCCGCGGGATTACATCCCCCGTGGAAAAACTGGTCAAGGTGGCCGAAAAAGTATCCGATGGGGATTTCAGCGAAAGAGCGCGTTTTAAAAGGGGTGATGAAATCGGCAGGCTGGCAAATGCGTTTAATTATATGATCGATCGACTCAAAATTTTTGAAAACCGGTTGGTGGAGTCAGAAAAACTGGCCACCGCCGGACAGATGGCCGTCGGCCTGGCTCACGAGATACGTAATCCCCTGACAAGCATCAAAATGTTTGGGCAGGTACTTTACAACCGCTTAAAAGAGCAGGCCGAAAATCAAAAAATTCTCAATTCTTTAATCAAGGAGATCGACCGGCTGGACCGGATTATACAGGAGATAATCAACCGTGCACGGCCCGGAGAGTTGCAGCGTAATTGGGAGGACCTGAACCGGCATGTGGAAGAAGTGATTCAGTTGGCAGCCGATAATCTTTCCGGGCATAAAATAAAAATAAAACGGAATCTGGCAGACGATCTTCCGAGAATTTATCTGGACCCGGAAAAATTCAAACAGGTTTTATGGAATCTGATCTTAAACGCCAAGGAAGCCATGCTCAAAGGGGGAGAGTTGGTGATCTCCACGGCAGCGGACAACCAATTCATTACGCTTTCTGTGGAGGATACCGGGCACGGAATTTCGACTGTTGAAGCCGAGCAGTTTTTCCAGCCCTTTTTTACCACCAAACCGGAAGGGATGGGGTTGGGACTGACGATGAGTCGCAATATTGTGCAGCAGCACAAGGGGCAACTGACACTTGAAAATCGCCCAGCCGGCGGTGCCAAGGCCATTGTCTTGATCCCCATAATCCAGGACAGGCCAAATGACTGATGTAAATTGTAGGGTAAAATGACGAAAATTATGGTCGTAGATGATGAAGAGATGATCCGGTTCGCATTTGAACAGTTTTTAAGCGATGAAGGCTATGAGCCCCTTCTCGCATCTGATGCAGATACAGCGATTGCAAAGATTAGGTCTCAGACACCACAGATTGTTTTTCTGGATTATCGCCTGCCCGGGACAGATGGGCTGGAACTGCTCAAAATAATTCGTGATATCGATCCGTCAATTGCCGTGGTTTTCATGACCGCTTTTGGGGCCATGGATGTGGCCATAAAAGCCATGCAGCTAAACGCCTATGATTACCTGACCAAGCCCCTGGATCTGGAAAAGGTCCGCGTTTTGATCCACCGGATCCTGGAAGGGAAAAAGTCCATAAAGGGGCTTAAACCGGGGGAAGGTGGACCGGACACCCAGGTTTCCAAAGACCAGATCATGGGCAAGGGTGTGGCCATGCAGGAAGTCTTCAAAATGATCGGATTGCTCACCATGCAGGATGTGACGGTTTTGATCACCGGAGAAAGCGGGGTCGGTAAGGAGCTGGTTGCCAGAGCCATTCATGCAAATAGTCCACGGAGTCAAAAACCTTTTGTGGCCCTTAATTGCGGTGCGGTGCCGGACACTTTGCTGGAGGCGGAAATGTTCGGTTATGAGAAAGGGGCATTTACAGGCGCAGATGCGCAAAAACCGGGAAAATTTGAGGTCGCCAATGGCGGTGTCATCTTCCTGGATGAAATCGGCGAGCTGAAACCTTCACTTCAGGTAAAGCTGCTGCGTGTCCTTCAGGAAAAGACCTTTGAACGTTTGGGAGGAAATGTGTCCATACCAACGGACGCAAGAATTCTTGCCGCAACCAACAAAGATCTTGAAGATCAGGTGGAGGCCGGAAATTTCCGAAAGGATTTATTTTTCCGGCTGCATCTGGTCCATCTGCATTTGCCTCCCCTCAGGGATCGCATGGATGATATCTCGCCATTGGTGGATCATTTTATCAAAAAGGCCAATCTTGAAATGGGGCGCAATGTGCGGGGGATTACCCGGGAAGCATTAACGCGTCTTCAGGGTTATAACTGGCCTGGAAATGTGCGTGAGCTTGAGAATCAAATCAGACGGGCGATGGTTCTGTCCAGGGAGGATGTCCTTCCGGAATATCTTTTCGATATGAAGAGCGATCAGCTCTCTGTAAAAGATCGCATGCCTGAGGAGCAACTTTCAAAAATAACAGGGCAGTTTTTTACAGAAGCGCTGAAAATGTCCAATCAACCAGGGAAGGTATTTGATCAGGCCGTAAGTATTGTTGAACAAACCCTGATACGGGAAGCGATAAAACGTACCCAAGGAAACCAGATGCAGGCCGCAGATATTTTGGGAATACACCGCTCGACGCTTCGAAAAAAGATCCGAGACTATAAAATTGAACATCCTTAATCCGCATTTGTCATTTTCCCTTAGCGTTGATTTCCTTCATGAGAATTGCCGGTTAATGGTACTTTTTGTCCATCCAATGAACAAAAAATATCATTTCGAAGGTCTGCAGATGTTTTATCTCGATTTGTAAGTTTTCCAACCAGTTGAATTAATAGCATTTATTTATTTTAAATAATTTATTAAAGCTGGCATGCGCCTTGCTTATGAAAATACGTTACTTCCCCAAGTAAAGTGACAAGAAAGTTTCCTCTTTTCAGGGCCGTGCAGTTTTTCCCCGGCACGGCCCGCTTTTTTTCTAAACACATGAAATTTTTTTACATCTGGCGTTATCTCTGAGAGCTTTGCATAACTATCTGAACTTTCCATTCCCAAGAATTTCTCAAAATAAAGGCCATGGGACCATTAGCCAACGGATACCTCCCAAAATTCTTGGGGAAACGAGCCAGAAAAAAGACATGTAGAAAATATGAAAAATATTGCAATAAATATTCGATATCCATTGACAAATAACCACATTTCTGCCATATTTCCTCCATGTCTCCATAATTGAAAAGTTGATCAACATCATTAGTCAACTTCTTTACGAGTACCCCGAATTTTTTGAAAATACGGGGCAGGAAAACGAACAAGAATCAAATTTTGGAAAACCAGGTCTCTCTTTGGGATAAGTCTGCTTAAGTTTTTGTATGTCAGGATAAATTCCCTTGTGGGTAAGACAAATCGCAGCTATTACATAAGGATATTGGAACGATGGCTTACATACGATCAAGATTTCTACTCTACCCTGTTTTTTCAAAAAAAATATGCCTTTGCTTACTGTTGGGCCTGCTGGTTTTCCTACCAATCTTCAACATGAAAGCGCTTGGTTCCGAGCCTTCCCCAAAACAGGATGTAATAGAATTCGACCATATTTTCGTCAACAAGGTCACTAAAGAGATCAAAATACAGGTCAAGCTGGCCATCAGGGAGGGAATCCTGGAATATCTTCTGGTTTCAGACCAGGGGAAAACCTATGAAAGTGTTTTTAAACTTGCCAAGGACTTGCCTTCAAAGCTCAATTTTGCCATGCTGCTTCTGGGCTTCAAACCGCTCAACTTCGATAAATTAATCAAATTGACCCAGAAGGAAACCGGCCGATCCGAATTATTAAAAGATCATGAAACCAGCCTGGTCAAACTTGAAGCTAGGCAAAACGGAAAAAAAATTGAGTGGCATAGTTTGATGAAAAACAGGGAGAATGTTAATCTGCAACCAGTCTGGGTATACACCGGAGGCTTGTTTACCCAGGACAAGCAATATGCCGGCGATCTGGAGTTAAGCCATATCGGCATCTGGCCGGACCCAACCGCCGTGATCAACCTGTTTTCCGGATTTGGGAATCCTTACCAGGGTGTCTTCGGTTTCCAAATGAACAAAGACAATCCAATGTTGAAAGTGGATCAGGATTTTGAAATCATCATCAGGAGGTATTCAGAATGAAGGGCAAACTATTTCTTTTTTTCTTTTTGGCAGGATTATTTTTATTCAATTCGCTTTGTTTTGGCGAGAGTCGGCCTGTAAAGCTGGCTGCTGAAAAAGCTATGCTGAAAAATCTTTCTTTGCTCAAAGAAGCAAAACATTCCTTAACTTTATCCTACAAGTATCTGCTGAGTACGCAACAACCGGATGGGTCCTGGAAAAACAGCACGCCCATTACGGCACTGGTCCTTTACTCCTTTCTGCTGCGCCCGGAATACAATCCGGATGTAAAAACCGGGGCGGCGATGGAAAAAGGCTTTGCTTATTTAGAAAAGTTTGTCCAACCTGACGGAGGTATCTATCAAAAAGAATACACGAGCTATTCGACGGCGATCTGTCTTCTGGCCTTTACTGAAAGTAAGCAGGAAAAATATAAGGATATCATCAAAAATGCCAAGAATTTTCTTATTAAGGACCAGGTTGACGAAGGGGAAGGGTATTCTAAAAGCCATCCATTTTTTGGCGGTATCGGATACGGTGGAGACGACCGGCCGGACCTTTCAAATACCCATCTGGCCCTGGAAGCCATCAAAACTGCCGAGGACTATGAGGAAGACTATCACCGGATAATTCCCGGAAGTAAAACGCAAATAGAAAAGGAGGAAAAAGAGCTGGGGTTGCACTGGAAAAAAGCCCTGGTTTTTCTGGCCAGATGCCAGAATGTCAAGTCCGTAAATGATATGCCTTATGCCACCGATGACGGCGGATTTATTTATGAGACGGGTCACTATAATAGGGAAAGAAGTCACTCCTATGGGTCCATGACCTACGCCGGGGTCAAAAGCCTGGTGTATGCCAGGGTCGATAAAAACGACATAAGGGTCAAAAAGGCGGTTGCCTGGATCCAGAGCCATTACACCCTGGAGGAAAATCCCGGATTCGGCACCGATGCATTGTATTATTACTACATGACGTTTGCCAAAACCCTGGACGCAATGGAGGAAGATGTTGTTGTGGATGTTCAGGGAAAGAAGCACTACTGGCGGCAGGATCTCATCAAAAAACTGATCTCGCTGCAGCATGAAGAAGGGTACTGGGTAAACAAGAATGCAAGATACTGGCAAAACATCCAAGAGATGGTTACGGCATTCTCGACCATAGGGATGAAATTTGCTCTTAAAGGGTTGCTGGTTGTAAATTAGCCGGAGCGATAAAAGGAGAACACCATGAATAGCACGAATGGGGAAAAAGCAAAGCTGTCCTCTCCCAAGTCGGCAAAGGAATTACTGGATATGTATTTTCTGGACATGAGGTGCGCGCTGCTGGAAACCGCGGCTGCCCTGGACAGGATCGAACGGGCCAGGGGAGGCGCGGATATCTTTACGGACCCGCGCCTTGAAAACATTCAAAAGGCCTGTGATATTGTCAAAAACGGCAGATCGAACCGGGCCGAGCAGTTTCAGCTGCTTTTTTCAGAACCGGTATAACCCTGATAAAAAGAGGTTAACCCATGAAGGTTATTGAACCCCATATCCACATGATTGCCCGTACAACACAGGACTATGAGCGCATGGCCAGAATGCATACGGTGGCTTGTTGCGAACCGGCCTTTTGGGCGGGATATGACCGGACATCTTCCCAGGCATTTTACGATTATTTTACCCATATTTCCGAATTTGAACCCACAAGGGCTGCGCAGTATCTAATCCAGCACTACTGCTGGGTCTGCATCAATCCCAAGGAAGCCGACGATCTGGTGCTTTCCAGAGAGGTCATATCATTTATCCCGGAGTTTCTGGACAAACCCACCGTTCTGGGGATTGGAGAGATCGGGATGAATCGCAATACTCCCAATGAGATGACGATTTTTGAAGAGCAGGTTGAACTGGCCATAATGCATGACCGACTGATCTGGATTCACGCCCCCCATTTAAAGGACAAGCTGAAAGGAACCGTTATGATGCTGGATTATCTGAAAGGGCATGGGAAAGTCAATCCGGAAAGGGTGGCATTTGATCATTCCGAGGAGCACACCCTGAAAATGATCAAAGATGCCGGATTCTGGGCCTCCATGACCATATATCCCGTCACAAAGAATTCTCCTGGCCGCGTGGTGGACGCTCTGGAAATTTTCGGAATAGATCACATGCTGGTGGATGCCTCCGGGGACTGGGGACCGTCTGATCCGGGTACGCTGCATGATGCCATCTTTGAGATGAGAAGGCGGGGGCATAAGGAAAAGGACATCGAAACGGTATTTTACAATAACCCCTGTTATTTTCTGGGGCAATCGGGAAAATTCAAATTCGGGCCCTTGATATCCAAAGAAGAAGCATGGAAGGAAAGCAACTAATAAAATGTCCGTATCCAGTGTCTCATCTGAAAAGCTGAAAGGCTGGTTGCAGTTATTGCGGGTGCCCAATCTCTATACAGTGCCGGGGGATCCTTTGGCAGGGTTCTGTCTGGCGTCTGTTGCCGCCGGTGATGCTGCTGTTTCTCTGACTTCCGGCCGGCTTTTGGGAGCATTGACGGCCGGTCTGATGGCCTATTGCGCCGGGCTGTTGCAAAACGACTATTTTGATCTGGAAGAAGACCGTCTGGAGCGCCCCGATCGGCCGCTTCCCAGCAATCGCGTCTCGCCGGCAGCGGCCATATGCGCGGCGATACTTTTTGCCGCTGCAGGGCTCCTCATAGCTTTCCGGGTGGGCCTTTTAACGGGAATCATTCTGGTTGTGCTGTTGCTGGTAATAACGATTTATAACCATTCGGGCAAACGCGTTCCCCTATTCGGACCGCTGCTGATGGGTTTTTGCCGGGGACTGAATTTCCTTTTGGGGGCCAGTGTCTTGGGGTGGAACCTAATTCCTATGCCCATCACCATGTTCGGCGCACTTTGTATTACGGGATATATCGCCGTTGTCACCCGTATTGCCGCCACGGAAACGGGCGTTTACCGCTTGGGGGCCATGCGCTGGGGGCCGGCATCAATCCTTGTAATCATGTTTGCCGGGTTTTATCTGTTTGCCGGATCTTTATCCGTTTTTGCATGGGTCTGTTCCACGGGGTTGTCGGCGCTGGCGATTTTCTGGACTTTTTACAGCGGCAGCCTTTTGACCCCCGGTGTTTCACCGAAAGTCGTTCAGCCGACCATCGGGCGATTTATCAGGGGGCTGATGCTGATTCAGGCTGCGGTGGTCGCATTGGCCGGGCGCCCGGCTTTTTGGGGTGTCGTCCTTATTCTGATCGCATGGCCCGTATCGCAAAAATTGGCACGGCACTTCTATGAAAGTTAGGAAATATAAATCAAGTGACCGCAACCGGTAAAAAATTACTTGTCATCGATGTTGCCGCGTTATCCCATGGGTTCGAAATTGAGGGTTTGCGGTCTCAGACCATACACAGCGTTTTCCCGGCGGTCACCTGTACGGTGCAGGCCAGTTTTCGCACGGCTTCCTTGCCGGAAAAGCATGGGATGGTTGCCAACGGTATTTTTTTTCGACCGCTGAACCGGCCCTTGTTCTGGGAACAGTCGGCCCGGCTGGTTAGCGGCGCCCGGATCTGGGAAAATTTTCGCAAAACAGGAAAACGTGTGGCAATGCTTTTCTGGCAGCAAAGTCTTGGCGAAGATGTGGACATAATTCTTTCTCCGGCGCCCATCCATAAGCATGGCGGCGGTATTATCCAGGGATGCTACAGTCAGCCGACCCGTCTGTATCAGAATCTTTGCCGGCGCATCGGTCGTCCGTTTAAGCTCCGGCAATACTGGGGACCGCTGGCGTCCTGGAAAGTGAGCGAATGGATTGTTGACGCCACACTGGCTGTTCTTGAAGAACCGGACATGGCGCCGGATTTGTGCTTTACCTATCTGCCGACAATCGATTATGCTCTGCAACGCGAAAACCCCGACAACGGCCCGGGCGCCGGTCTTGCCCGGGAAAAACTGAAGAGTCAATTGTCCAGACTGGTCCGGGGCGCTCAAGCCCGGGCATATGATACGCTTATTTTCGGTGATTATCATATCGGTCCGGTCCGTGACGCGGTTTTGCCTAATTTGGCATTGCGGCAGGCCGGCTTGATGAACGTCCGGGTGGTCAAGGGGATGATCTATCCGGATTTTTACAGCAGCAAAGCCTTTGCCATGGCGGATCATGAAATCGCCCATGTATATGTCCGCTGCGCCGGTGATGCGCCCGCCGTGGAAAAGGTGTTGAAAAATATGAATGGAACGGATGCCGTCCTGGATCGCAAGGCCCAGGCGGCCATGGGCCTGAATCATGCCAACAGCGGAGAATTTGTGCTGATTGCAGAACAAGGCAAATGGCTGGCTTACCCGTGGTGGTTAAAAAGAAGCGATGCTCCCGAGTATGCCGGGCATGTGGATATACATAACAAGCCGGGGTATGATCCCTGTGAATTGTTCTTCGGCTGGCCCCCCGGGACCGTCTCCCAAGACAAAACCAAAATACAGGGTTCCCATGGTCAAGTGGGCGATGGGCGGGAGGTGACGTGGGCCGCATCATTTTCGGTACCGAATCAGCCGGCAAACCTGGTGGAACTTGCCGCCGCCGTTCAATGCTGGCTTGACGAAGGAAGATAGGCAAAGGGATGAATTTTAACCCTCAGACAACTCACGGCATCCCGGAAACGTTTACCTTTGATTGCCACCACCAGCGGTTTTCGGTGCCCTTTGATTATCCGGTCTATTTTACTAAAGATCTGTTTCATCCCCAAAACCCGCTTTTCGCCTCGGTTGCGGACCGGTATAACGAAAACAGGACCCATCGCATAATGGTTTTTGTCGACGGAGGTGTGGTTCAAGCGATGCCCCACGCGCCGGAACAGATTCAGGCTTATATCGGTGCAAGACCTGCAAACCTGAGACTGGAAGGATCCATCCAGGTCGTTCCCGGCGGAGAGCCTATCAAAAACGGTTGGGTATACACCAGGCAAACGATCAAGGCAATTGCCGACCGGCGGTTATGCCGGCAGAGTTTTGTTGTGGCCGTCGGAGGCGGGAGCGTTCTGGACGTAGTCGGACTGGCAGCCTCCCTGGTGCATCGGGGGGTCCGGCTGATTCGGGTTCCCACCACTGTCCTGGCTCAAAGTGATGCCGGTGTGGGGGTTAAAAACGGAATCAACGACAGGGGCTCCAAGAATTTTACGGGAACCTTTGCACCACCCTTTGCCGTGTTGAACGATTTTTACTTTCTTCGCACCCTTTCCCTTGAAGATTGGCTGGGTGGGGTTGCCGAAGCATTCAAGGTTGCCATCATCAAGGATCGGGATTTTTTTTATTATCTTTCCCGTCATGCCGCCCGCCTCCGGGACAGGGATGAAGCTTCCATGGAAGAAACTATCAAACGATGTGCCATACTCCATCTGGACCATATCCGGACCACAGGAGATCCTTTCGAATTCGGTTCAGCCCGCCCCCTTGATTTCGGTCACTGGAGCGCTCACCGGCTGGAGGCCCTGTCCGACTATGACATTGGCCACGGCCAGGCGGTCTCCATCGGCATGGCCGTGGATTGTTTTTACGCTTTGGGGCTGGAGTTACTCTCAGAAAAAGAGTGTGATGCCATAATTGATGCCTTTAAAGAAAGCGGTTTGCCGGTCTGGAGTGAGTTGCTTGAAAAGCGGACTTCGCAGGGCAAACTGGAGATTTTAAAAGGGGTTGATGAATTTCAGGAACACCTGGGCGGAGAGCTGAACGTGACCCTGCCCAATGGCATCGGAAAAAAAGTTGAAATTCACCAGATCGATCCGGACCGTGTTAAAGAGGCTATCTCCTGTCTGAAAAAAAAAGCCGCAATTTTGGAAGGCAGTCCGGAGGTGTCCCTTGAAAGTGCATGAAAAGCCGGCGGCGCACTTAACATACTGCCTCAATGTTCATCCCGGAGAGCGCTGGGAAGATAATTATAAAGCGCTCAATGATATGACACTCAAGATCCGGGACAGGGTCGCGCCCGAAAAGAAATTCGGCATCGGGCTGCGCTTGAGCCGCCTGGCGGCATACAGTCTTGCGTCTTCGGAAACCTTGAATCAGCTCGAGGAGTTTCTTCGGAACAATCATCTTTATGTTTTCAGTATCAACGGATTTCCTTACGGGGATTTTCACGAAACCGTAGTCAAAGAAAATGTTTATTACCCTGACTGGCGAACCAGAAAACGGCGGGACTACACGATTCAGTTGTCGGACATACTGTCAAAACTGATTCCGCCATACACTTCCGGTAGCATCAGTACCGTGCCCGGGTCTTACAAAAACTGGATTCAAACCGAATCTGATCACGCCGAGATGATTTACCATATGATGGATTGTGTGGCTCATCTGGCAAGTATCCGGCAGAGAACCGGCAAAGACCTTCATATGGGCTTGGAACCGGAACCGGACTGTTTTTTAGAGACCACCCGGGAAACCGTTTCCTTCTTTACCGGAGAGCTTCTCGATCTGGGCAGGCCCTACCTTGCTCAATTAAAAGGGTGCCGTAAATCACAGGCCGAGGAAATGATTTTCAGGCATCTGGGTGTCTGTTTCGATACGTGCCACATGTCCCTTCAATTTGAAAACCTGGCCGAAAGCATATCCATTTTGAAGGCAAATGGGATCCGGCTGTCAAAAATACAGATCAGCGCCGCCTTGAAGACCACTTGTGCGGAGCGGAACCTGATCCGCCTTAAGGACTTTTCCGAATCGGTCTATCTCCACCAGGTGAAGACATCAGGCGGTAAAGATGGCAGTGTGTCTTACGGCGACCTTTCCCGGGCGCTGGAAAATATAGATTTGAAAACACAAACGGGAGAAGACGTCAGGGTTCATTTTCATGTTCCCCTTTATTATACCGGTGACGATTGTCTGGAATCCACCGCAGCGGATCTGACACCGGATTTTTTTTCACAGGCCCTCGATTCCGGGGCCGAGCATTTTGAAATTGAGACCTACAGCTTTAATGTATTGCCTGAAGACCTCAAAAAAAAAGGGCTTGTGGAAAGTGTCGTCGATGAATACGTATGGGTTATCAATAGATTTCCAAAGGAGAAACTATGCATTTAAATCCAAATCATATCATTGAACTGGCCAGCGCCTTTTACGGTTCGTGTATCCTTTTTGCGGCATCCGATCTGGGAGTTTTCAGGCAATTGGCAACTATGGAAAGCTCCGACGCCGAAAGTCTTGCCAAAGCGCTCAAACTGGATCCGCGGGGCACGGTGCTGCTTTTGGATGCCTGTGTCGCCGAAAACCTCCTGGTTAAAGAAGGTGCTGTTTATAGGAATACACCTGAAACCGGCGCTTTTCTGGTCCCCGGCAGCCCCGGAAACCTGTCGGACGCCATCCGGTATAACCGGGATGTCTATGAGGCATGGGGAAACCTGGCTAAAATGGTGCAAACGGGAAAACCCGTGGAAAAGCCGGAAATTCACTTGGGCGGGGATGAAAATCGAACCCGAACCTTCGTCCTGTCCATGCATGCACGGGCCATGGCCATCGGGCGTGCATTGATTCCCCTGCTGGATCTTAAAGGGTGCCGAAAGGTGCTGGACCTTGGAGGCGGTCCGGGCACCTTCTCTGTTCTACTTGCACAGGCGAACCAGGATATCACCTGTACGGTGATGGATTTGCCCGCCGTCATAAAGATTGCCGAAGAATTGATTGAACAGCAGGGAATGCGGGATCGGGTAAAAACCATGTCGGGCGACTATCACAACGCCCTATTTCCCAAAGATAACGATGTGGTGAACCTTTTTGGAATCCTGCACCAGGAATCTTCCGAATCGATACAGGATATTTTTTGCAGAGCCTGTGGGGCTTTGACGCCGTCGGGCAGAATCCATGTGATGGACCTGATGACCGATGCGTCCCACACGGCGCCGAAATTCTCGGCGCTGTTTGCGGTTAACATGGCCCTTACCACAGAAAACGGGTGGGTCTTTTCCGATCAAGAACTATCCGAATGGCTGGAAAGGGCCGGTTTTTGCGATATCAATATCCGCCCGCTGCCACCACCCATGCCCCACTGGCTGGCGTCGGCGCGAAAAAGTTAGCCTGCATTGTTGATGTCACAGATCAAGATGGCAGGAGCTTTTAGCAGGGCGCGGGCGTGGATCGGAGGCCCGGTGCCCCGCCATCCAAAATAGAACAAAGGAGGATATCCAATGAAACACAAGCGAGCTGTTATCCTGTTAGCAATCATCCTGATACCCCTGCGGCTCACACCGGCCTGCGGCACTGTGGAGTGGGTTGTTAAAACCAAGATAGACTTGAATACCCCCCCCAGAGATATTGCCGTTTCCCTTAACGGAAAAAGGGTTTTCGTCCTCAAGGACAAGGGGGAGTTGCTCGTCTACTCAAATGACGGCACACTGGAAGAAAAAATCGAGGTCAGTCCGTATGTCGATCAGATCAAGGTCGGACCCAGAGACGACCTTTTGTATCTTGGCAGCCGGACGAACAAGACGCTTGAGATCGTCGAACTTGATTTTATCAAGAAAATCAGTACGGTCGGGTCGCCCTTCAAAGGACCAGCGGACGCACCGGTTGTCGTCGCAGTTTTCGACGATTTCGAATGACCTTACTGTGCGAGGCTTGTGCCTTTACTCGAGCAGGTGCTTGGGCAGTATCCGAAAGATGTAAAAATCGTATATAAAAGCTTTCCCCTTAAAAGCCACAAATTTGCCATGCAGGCTGCCAAAGCCGCCATAGCTGCCGAAAGCCAGGGAAAGTTCTGGGAATTTAATGATCTGCTGTTTAAAGACTACAACAAGCTTAATGACCAAAAGATTGCAGAAATTGCCGCCACACTGGGAATGGATCAAAAGGCGCTGGAAAAAAAGATGGAAGATCCGGGGATTGCACGAAAAATCAGCCAGGATATCAATGAAGGCATCGCGTCTGGTGTTAGCGGAACTCCGACCATATTCATCAACGGCCGGCTGTTGAGAGATAGATCGATGTCCGGATTCCGGGCCTTGATAGAAAAGGAGTTGAAAAAAAAGGCCGGGGAAAAAGAATAACTCCGATGGCAGAACGGATAACCTACAGAATGATTTTGATGATCTGCAAACAGATGTTTCTTTTTTCTCCTTTTTATCATGTCCAGGACTTGGATTCTTATAAGGAACGGAAAGGGCCTCCCCGGTTGAGAAGACCCTTTCCTAATTTCCCCATGCAGACATAAACACTTCTTTTGCTGCATGAACCTTACATTATTTTTCATTTAGTAAGGCTATTTTTTACCGCCCTTCTTTCCCGGGTTGCCCGGGGTGCCGCCATTCTCGTCGTTGGAGTTAGCTGGGTTACCCTGGTTGCTGTTGCCCGGGTCGCTTCCCTCAGGACCGTTGCCTACGCCCTGGTTGGACGCGCCTCGGGTGGCCGAGCACGCGGCGGTTACGCTGTTACCCGAACCATCGACAGCCGTGGCAGTCCAGTGG
>DATESZ010000056.1:0-11219 GCA_035283845.1 Syntrophales bacterium
CTCCACATTGCGTTTGCCCGTGATGAAATCATGCACAATTTGCTAATTTAGAAAACCCGTCCTTCGCAATTCGCGCAGCACCGCCCGATATGCCTCGTCAAATTCCGGTAAGAATACCATTTGCGCCGCAAGTCGTACATCCCAGAGCTTTCTTAACCGCACCTCCTTCCGAACCAGCCCGCCTTTGACATCCGATAATTCCTTTTGCCGAAATTCATTTTCAGTTCGACGGCCTCAGTTACCTTCGACAGATCAACGGTGCGGCGCAAATAAGATGTCCAGTCACGTTGGTTTTCCGGGAATGCCTCCATTCTGACCTACGAACTGGATGAACTTCTGGCTACCAAAGTGCGGGCGTTATATCAACGGAGTAAGGGGCGATACCTCTATGATTTGTGGTTTGCATTTGTCAAAGCGGCAGCCGATCCGGAACGGGTTACCCGTTGTTTTCTGAGGTATATGGAATATGAAGATTGTAAGATTACCAGGGCGGGGTTTGAGCAAAACCTGCTTGAGAAGCTTGAAGATACCGGTTTTATCGCAGATATCGAACCTTTGTTAATTGCCGCTATTTTGATTTTAAGGAGGCGGCAGAGCTGTTGATGCATCAATTGCTGCTCCTGATTCCAGGCGAAACATGGCAAGGAAAAACACGCGGTTGACATCCGCTCCCAAGACCGAGCCTTTTGAAAATAGTCAATAAATTTTACGCTAACTCCTGCCACACATGGCCGCTTTTTATCTGCTTTTTTACGATAATACACGCATCTGACCAGTAGTTGGCCGCAACTTTACCGACGAGCGGCCAAAAGTCGGCTGGATTTATAGTTTTCCCTCCCCCAGGCCGCAAAAAATCCGCTAAAAAACCGCTTCTTTTCCGCAACTTTTTTGATCCTTTTTCTAATCCGGTGCTTTCCCGGAGGTGAATTGGAGCGGGCGACCGGGATCGAACCGGCGACGTCCAGCTTGGGAAGCTGGCATTCTACCGCTGAATTACGCCCGCTCAATTGTTAGATAATCGACGAAGTTTGCTGCGTTTTACGGCGCCGTCGGTATTTTGTCAAGATGTTTTTCCCTTCATCCTTATGGTGACCGAACGGGCATGGGCGTCGAAACCCTCCATTCCGGCAAGGTGTGCTGCCGCTGCCCCGTATTTTTGCAGCGCCTCCCGGGAAAAACACAGGACGTTGGTGCGCTTTACAAAATCGTAGACTCCAAGAGGAGATGAAAATCTCGCCGTTCCGCCGGTGGGCAGGATATGATTGGGACCGGCAAGATAATCGCCAAGAGTCTCCGGAGTGCTACCCCCCTGAAACGCAGCCCCGGCATTTCTCACCTTCTTCAGCACTCCGACAAAATCGGCAACCATAAGCTCCAGGTGTTCCGGCGCAAACCTATTGGCAATTGCAATTGCCTCTTCCATATCCCTGGTTACAATAAGGGCGCCGAAGTCCTCAATGGACTGCTTGGCAACAGCCCGTCTCGAGAGTTCCGGTAGCTGTTTTTCCACCTCCCCGGCCACCTGCCTGGCCAGCGCCTCAAGGGGGGTCAGCAGTACAGCGCTGGCCATGACATCATGTTCCGCCTGAGCAAGCAGATCTGCCGCCGCATGGGCTGCGACAGCCGTCCCGTCGGCAATGACGAGCACCTCACTGGGACCGGCAATCATATCTATGGCTACCTGGCCATATACCATCTTCTTGGCGGCTGCCACGTAAGCGTTTCCCGGCCCGACAATCTTATCAACGGCGGGAACCGATTTCGTTCCATAGGCAAGAGCCGCTATTGCCTGGGCGCCTCCTATCTTAAAGATGCGGGCGACCCCGCCGAGCCCGGCGGCGGCGGCAATGAGGGGATTAAGCTCCCCGCTCTTGCAGGGGGTGACAAGCACCATTTCTTCCACGCCGGCAATCCTGGCCGGAATGGCCGCCATAAGTACAGTTGATGGATAGACGGCACTTCCTCCCGGCGCATAGATGCCGACCCTCTCCAAAGGCAGAACGCGCTGTCCCAGCTCAATACCTTCTTCTGACGTCATCAGGTCAGGCGTTTCCTGTTTAAGATGGAATTTTTCGATCCGTTCCGCCGCCAATTTCAGGGCACGCAAATCCTCTTTGGAAACCCTGCCGAGGGCGGCTTCGATCTCTCTGGAAGAGGCCTCAACTGTCTGAGCATTCAGGGAGACGCCGTCAAATTTTTCCGTGTAGGCAAAAAGCGCCTCGTCCCCCCTTTTTACCACATCCTCCACGATACCTTGAACAATCGCCCATAGCTCCTGATTAAACAGCTTGCCGCGCCTTTTTATCTGGAAGAAAGTCTCTTCGAAGATTTTATCGCCCGTATGGATAACCCTTATCACTCCGATGCCCTCCTTATGTCGGCCCCCAAAGCGGAGAACTTCTTTTCGATTGTTTCGTAGCCACGGTCGAGATGGTAGACCCGTGACAATTCCGTTGTACCGTCGGCCGTCAAACCGGCAATAATCAGCGATGCCGAGGCACGCAGGTCTGTGGCCATGATTTTAGCGCCCCGGAGTTTCGGCACCCCTCTCACTATGGCATTGTTCCCCTGAATCACAATATCTGCCCCCATCCTCAACAATTCACTGACGTGCATGAACCGGTTCTCAAAGATCGTTTCTGTAATTACGCTCAGGCCGTTCCCAATAGTCATCAGGGTCATCATCTGCGCCTGGAGGTCCGTGGGAAACCCCGGGTAGGGCAGGGTTTTTATGTCGACACTTTTGACGATGCCGCTGCCCACCGCTCTGATTCCGGCGTCCGTTACCTCAATTTTCATGCCTGCCGACCGCAATTTGGTTATCAGGGCGTCAAGATGGCGGGGATTGCATCCCCGGACAAGGATGTCTCCGCCCACTATGCCGGCCGCGATCAGGAAGGTCCCCGCCTCAATACGGTCAGCTATGACGGATGCCTCTACCGGATGCAGAGATTCGACCCCTTCAATGACAATCACATCTGTTCCCGCACCCGTGATTCTGGCGCCCATACTGTTTAATATTTCGGCAAGATTGACGATTTCCGGTTCTTTGGCGGCGTTTTTGAGGGTTGTTACGCCTTCCGCAATAGTAGCGGCCATCATGGAATTTTCCGTTCCCGTGACCGTGGGAATATCAAAATAAATACCGGCGCCCCGCAACCTCTTTGCCTTTGCCTCCACATACCCGTCCTTCAGGTTTATTTCCGCTCCCATTTCTTGAAGGGCGCGGATATGGAGATTTACCGGTCTGGCGCCGATCGCGCATCCGCCAGGTAAGGAAACGCGCGCCTCTCCAGCCCTGGCCACAAGGGGGCCTAAAACGAGAATGGAAGCCCGCATGGTCTTGACAAGATCGTAAGGAGCTTTGCAACTGGTGATTTCACTCGTATTTACTCTTAAATCAGGCGGTTCCCCCTCGATTTTCGCCCCGAGATTTTTCAGAAGTTTCCCGATGGTCCTGATGTCTACAAGGTTCGGTATATTGTGATAGACGTTCCATCCCTCCGTAAGGAGCGAAGATGCCAGTATGGGCAAGGCAGCGTTCTTGGCGCCGCTGATCTTCACCTCTCCACGGAGTCTGCTACCCCCTGTAATAATTATTTTATCCAATGGTTATGTTCCCTTGAAAGGTCACCAAAACCATCACACCTTTCTTGCCCTGATAACCCGTTCCACCCCGCCGTAATCCCGGCGGGTTTCGATGCGGTCGAATGCCCCTGACCTTTTCAGCGTCTTTTCAATACTTTCCCGCTGGCCGTCTCCCATTTCCATAAAAAGCCACCCCCTTTTTTTCAAACGCTTCTTGCTCCCTGCAATAATCTCCCGGTGAAAGGCGGTGCCGTCCGCACCGGCCAAGAGCGCTTGCCTCGGCTCATATTCCCTGACGTCACGGGGAAGGCGTGCGAATTCGTCCGTCGAAATATAGGGCGGATTGGAAACAATTATATCAAATATCCCTGATACGGGCTCAAAAAGACTGCCGCAGAGCAAATCCATACGTCCTTCAACGCCGTGTTTGTGGGCATTCTTAAGGGCCACAGAAATGGCGTCTGCAGATATGTCCGTTGCCGTCAAACTGGCAGTGGGCAATTCCCTGGCAATGGCCACGCTTACAGCGCCGCTTCCCACGCCGATCTCCAGGATACGCAGCCCCGCATGTTCTAATTCCCTGCCTGCTTTTATTACTTCTTCCACCAGGATTTCCGTTTCCGGCCTGGGCACAAGAACATGTCTATCCACCTCAAAAAGCAAGGACCAGAATTCTTTTTTACCGTTAATATAGCTTAACGGCTCTCCCTGAGCGCGCCTTTCAACCCATCCTTCGAACCCGGAAATCTCAGCTTCCGTCAGTGCCTTTTCCGGATTTCTATAGATTTCCAGACGATCGGCCTGTAAATAGGAAAAAAGCAACACCTCTGCATCCAGCCTTGGCGAGGTCAATCCCGCTCTCTCCAGCATGACTGCCGCCCTGTTGAGGACATCCCGGATATTCATTGACGATTCAATTGGCCGCCTGCTTTAAGCGCCTCTGTCTGGAAGTTGGTTATGAGGGCGTCGATTATCGTTTGTATGTTGCCGTCAAGAAAATTTTCCAGGTCATAACGCGTCAGCCCTATCCGGTGATCCGTAACCCTCCCCTGGGGAAAGTTATACGTTCTGATCCGTTCGCTCCTGTCGCCGCTGCCCACCTGATTTTTTCTTGAAGCAGAGATTTCCGCATTCTGTTTCTTTACCATTGCATCGAGGAGCCTCGCCCGCAGCACCTTCATCGCCTTGGATTTATTTTTCAACTGCGATTTTTCATCCTGACAGGTAACCACTAAGCCGGAAGGCAGATGGGTAATCCTTACGGCCGAATCGGTGGTGTTGACACTCTGGCCGCCGTGGCCGCTGGAATGATAAACATCTATCCTCAGTTCATTCGGATCGATATTTAACTCCACCTCATCCACTTCAGGAAGCACCGCTACCGTAACCGCGGAGGTATGGATGCGACCCTGGGCTTCCGTGACAGGAACTCTCTGTACCCGGTGCACACCGCTTTCATATTTTAACATGCTGTAGGCGCCATCGCCGGCAACAAGGGCGATAATTTCCTTAAATCCTCCCACGCCGCTTGCCGGGCTGCTGCTTATGACCTCCATCTTCCATCTTTTTAACTCAGCATAACGTGCGTACATGCGGAAAAGATCGGAGGCAAAAAGCCCCGCCTCGTCCCCTCCCGTACCGGCCCTGATTTCCAGAAACACATTTCTGCTGTCATTGGGATCCCTGGGAAGGAGAAGTACCGTCAATTTATCTTCCAAAATCGCAAGAGTTTCTTTAAGCTGGGGGATCTCTTCCCTGACAAGTTGCTTCAACTCTTCATCCGTTCCTTGCAGTAAATCCTGATCTTCCTCAACACGGCCTTTCATCTCCTCGTACTTCCTGTAAGTCTCAACAAGTAAGCTAAGATCCGAATGTTCTTTCGCATAGCGCTGGAACAACCCCGGCTTGCCCACCACATCGGAAGCGCTCAGGAGCCCTTCCAGTTCTTTATATCTCGTTTCAATATCTTTAAGTTTTTCAAACATGATATGGTGTAACTCCGGGAAAGGGGTTTGATTCGCAGTTATTTTTCAGGGATTGTCGTTTAAGGAAATGGCTTGATATTTAAGGATTTTTTGTCGTTTTACCATTTTCATCCTTGGTGGAGTACCTCCTATTGAACCGCTCCACCCGGCCCGCCGTGTCTATGATCTTTTGCTTGCCCGTTATAAAAGGATGACACTGAGAACATATCTCGACTTTTATGTCTTTTTTTGTTGACTTGGTTTTAAAGACATTGCCACACACACAGCTTATAGTTGCTTCCGAATATTCCGGATGAATTCCCTGCTTCATAAGTTATATTTAATCCTCCCTGCCAATTTATAATGTTATTTTTATTACTGGTCCCACCGTTACTATACCATAAAAAAAATATATTCAAGAAAATTACTGGTTCATAGAATCCAGAAAATCCTGATTAGATTCCGTTTTGCGGATCTTGCTGACAATGAATTCCATGGCGTCCACCGGGTTCATCTCCTGCAGGAGCCTTCTTAATATCCATATTCTGTTTAAGTTCTGTTTCGGCATCAGCAGCTCTTCCTTTCTGGTCCCAGATCGGACGAGGTCAAAGGCCGGGAAAACGCGGCGATCGGCAATCCTGCGATCTAAATGTAACTCCATATTGCCGGTGCCTTTGAATTCTTCAAAAATTACTTCATCCATCCGGCTTCCCGTATCTATAAGAGCGGTCGAGATGATGGTAAGGCTGCCGCCGTTTTCTATGTTGCGCGCAGCCCCGAAAAACCTTTTTGGTTTGTGCAGGGCGTTGGAATCCACTCCTCCCGAGAGCACCTTCCCGCTCGGAGGCACTACCGTGTTATAGGCCCTGGCAAGTCTCGTAATGCTGTCAAGAAGAATAACTACATCCCTTTTGTGTTCCACGAGACGTTTCGCCTTTTCGATAACCATTTCCGCCACCTGAACGTGCCTGGTGGCCGGTTCATCAAAGGTTGAGGATATGACCTCCCCCTTTACGCTCCGCTGCATATCCGTCACTTCCTCAGGCCTTTCATCAATCAGCAAAACCATCAGGATCACTTCCGGGTGATTCGTGGCGATGCTCCGGGCAATGTCTTGCAGGAGAACCGTTTTTCCCGCTCGGGGAGGCGACACTATTAACCCTCTTTGGCCCTTGCCGATGGGGGTGAACAGATCCATAATCCTCGTGGAATAATTTTCCGGATCCGATTCAAGATGTAATTTTTCCTCAGGATAAAGTGGGGTAAGGTTGTCAAAAAGTATCTTTTCTTTGGCCGCATCGGGGTATTCAAAATTTACCGTATCGACCTTAAGAAGAGCAAAATACTTTTCACCCTCTTTGGGAGGCCGCACTTCTCCTGATATGGTATCACCGGTTCTCAGGCTGAATCTCCTGATCTGGGACGGCGAGATATAGATGTCATCCGGACTGGGAAGGTAGTTATAATCCACCGCCCTCAAAAAACCAAAACCGTCGGGCAGTATCTCCAGAACACCAGCGCCGGATATAACGCCATTATTTTCAGCCTGTGCCTGCAGGATGGAAAAAATCAAATCCTGGCGCCTCATACCGCTCGCACTGGCTACATCTAATTCTTTCGCCAATTTTGTCAACTCACCAATCGGTTGCCTTTTTATTTCATCAATATTCATAGTAAATCCTTAAACAAAAAATTAAATAACAGCACTCCGCAAACCCGGAATCCTGCCCGAGGACATTAAGACTCCCTCTTAATTGTATTTCCCATTGAGAGACTGCATGGAATATATAATGCAACGAGCATTTTAAGAAGAACTTGAGTTAATATGTTGGGTCGCTAACTGAACTCTTGAAACACTTCAAAAGGAAGGATTTAGCATACGCCTATCTTCGGGGTGCATTTCTATACCAAAGTTCAAAGCATGTCAAGCATTTTTTTCGGCTGCTTTTTTTGGTTACCGCAGCCCTGAAGGCATCTATTTCTCCGTCTCTTTCAACATGAACAAACTAACTATGTTCTCTAAGGAAATCGCTTAGAGAGGCTATATCCGCAGGCAGCGGAGAAGAAAAAATCAGGGGGGAGCCAGTTACAGGATGTATAAAGCTGATACGGCTTGCATGCAACGACGGCCTGCGCATCATTTTTAACCTCTCCTTTACGGCTATATCGGCCGCCGACCTCACCCTCTTGGCGCCGCCATAGACAGCATCGCCCACCAGGGGATAGCCCGAATGGGTAAGATGCACCCTTATCTGATGGGTCCTTCCCGTCTCAATATCAATTTCAAGAAGGGTTGCTATCCCGTACCTTTCGCTGACGCGCCAGTGCGTCCGGGCCTCTTTCCCCCGCCGGCTGCGGGTGGACATCTTCTTCCGGTCCGTCCTATCCCTCCCTACCGGCGCATCGATAATCCCCTCTTCCCCTTTTACATCGCCATACACCAGTGCATGATAGGTTTTCCTTATCTCGTGTCTTTTGAACTGGGCCGTAAGCCCCCGGTGAGCCACGTCCGACTTGGCCACCACTAAAAGTCCCGAAGTCCCTTTATCCAGGCGGTGCACGATCCCCGGCCTCAGCACGCCACCAATGCCTGAAAGGTCCTTACAGCGAAAAAGGAGGGCATTGACCAGGGTGCCCCGGTAGTTTCCCGCGGCCGGATGGACAACCATCCCCGGGGGCTTATCGATAACCAGAAGAGAGGCATCCTCGTAGAAAACATTTAGAGGAATGTCTTCTGGAATAACATCATATTTGACGGCCGGCGGTTTATCAAAAGATATCACGTCCCCTTCCCTTAGCCGCTGGCTGGCCCTGGCAAGTAGATTGTTAAGGCGTATCTTCCCCGTATCAGCCGCTTTTTTTATCTGCGCCCGGGAAAGCGACAACTCCCGGCAGGAGGAAAGAAAGACATCGAGTCTTAGCCCGCTTTCTTCCTTAGTTACCCTGAAAGAATAGATATGTGCCTTGTCTTCAACCATTTACATCTTCCCAGCTTCACCCCTCGCACCTCGCGCTTTTTGAGGAAGTGTCAATGCCCTCTTTTTTCGCCAAGCGTCTCATGTCCCGATGAAATAATTGCTTTCATAGCGTCCCTGATGATCACTAATTCCAGTTCGTCCACCGTTCGTAAATCGAAAAGCACCTCATCATCGGCAATTCTTGCAATTACAGGAACTTCAAGCCCTCTCAGGCGCCCTTCCAGGGTGTTCGGGGAGAGAATTTCCGAGCGGATGGAAAGGAGCGCCGTGGGAATATCCCGCGTGGGAAGCGCTCCTCCACCCGCTAAGGATGTACCTTGCTTTACGGAGAATTTCATTCCTTCAGGCGCCGACTTTTTCAGCATGGCCAGAAGTTTCCGGGCGCGGCGCGTAACCGCGTCGAGCGGCTCCGTTAAAGCCCGGAGCACCCCGAGGCTAACTACCGCCTTTTCCGGCTGGAGGTATTGCATCATGGTAGCCTCCAATGCCGCCAAAGTAAGTTTATCTATCCTCAGCGCACGGTTGAGGGGATTTTTCTTGATCTTTTCCAGAATTTTTTCTTTTCCCAGGATAATGCCTGCCTGAGGGCCACCCATCAACTTGTCACCACTGAAGGTAACTACGTCCACGCCTGTCGCCAGTACTTCCTGCACTGTGGGTTCCCTCTCCAGACCATAACGGTCAAGTTCAATAAAGCAGCCGCTGCCCAGATCATCCATGACCGGAACGTGATATTTTTGGCCCAGGGCCAACAGATCTTCGAGTTTCGTCTCTTCCGTAAAACCTACGATCCTGAAATTACTGGTATGAACCTTTAGTATTACCCCTGTTTCGCCGCTAACCAACGCCTTTTCATAGTCTGAAAGCCTCGTTCTGTTTGTTGAGCCTACCTCCCGGAGGCGGGCGCCGCTTTTTTCCATGACCTCCGGTATGCGGAACTCACCGCCTATTTCTATCAGTTCGCCCCGGGAAACGATGGCCCCCTTTCCCTCGGCAAGGGTGTTCAAAACTAAAAGGACGGCGGCGGCGTTATTGTTGACCACCAAAGCATCTTCCGCCCCGGAAAGGGCGCACAGCAGCCTGCGGACATGATCATACCGAAGCCCCCGTCTGCCTGTTTCGAGATCGAATTCCACGTTGGAATAGCTGCCGCCGACTTCGACAAGCCTCTTTATAGCCTCAGGGCATAGAGGCGCCCTTCCCAGGTTGGTGTGGAGGATAATGCCTGTAGCGTTCACCACTCGCCGCAGGCGGTAGCGGCTGAGGCTTCGAACATCTCTTTCCACCTGTAACGCCGCGCGCTCCAAAGCAGATAGAGAAGAATTCGCATCCCTGTCTTCACCCCCTAATATCGCCTGTCTCAGGCCATCCACGGCCGCCTGGGAGATTGACTTTACCAGATTACGCGGCGCCCCGGCAAAAACACCTTTATTTTCTAAAAGGATCATCAACTCGTCAATCTTGGGCAGACTTTTAAGCATTGCTTTTTTCTGATCATCCATGGTTCTCATAGGGAGTGCCTCACGGCAATATATGTTAGAGACTTATATGAAAATCCCCCCTCCCTGTATCCCTCTCCCTCGACGGGGGAGGGAGGGGTGGGGGTGATTTTTATCCTTCGTTGAGCCCGCTTCGAGCATGGGTGCTATTGTCAATACAACTGCTTTAAAGAAGCGCCTGAAAAGTAATGCAGCAGAATTTCCATGGTCTTAAATCCGCTATCGGCCATGACGGCGGCGCCAATCTGACATAAGCCGACACCATGCCCCCAGCCGGCGCCCTGCAGGATAAAGCGCGCCGGCACGTTGAAAGGATCGCGCTCGATGGAAACAATAAAGGCACTGCTTAACAAGTGGCTTCGGGAAAGCAGGCGCCGGATCTCCAATTCCTTTCCCACAATGACGGAGCCCTTGGATCCAATGATCTGCAAACGGAAGATCCTTCCGGAAGCGCCTCGCTTCAGGGGCACAAGGTCATGGAGAATGCCTACGTCAATTTCTGTTTTTTCTCCTATGATCTCTTCCAGCTCCGTCCGGCTGTACTCCACCTGCCAGCGGAAGAAATTCTCCGTTTCCCGATCGAAAACAGGTAGAACATGCTGCAATATTTGAATGTCAGCTACATTACAATAGGCATCGGGACGGGAAAGTATCCAGTTTCTTGCCTCCCTCTCCGTCCTTATGGGAGGGCGCTTAATTGCCGAATCGGCTACGGAAGAAAGACAGGGTACTTCTTTATCTTCCCAGGCGGCGGCAAAATCTTCCGTCAGCCCCCCGCAGGCCTTGTGATACCTGGCATCACAAATTTCATTATCCCGGATGAGGAATAAGCCCCGCGTCGCCCGAACCGCCTCCCCGGCTCTTCCCCCCTGGCTTAACCCTATTCCCTGATACCGCTGGCAATGGTCATCGGCGCAAACGTCAAATAACTCATGCTCTTTTCTGTCATACCAGCGGATGATTTCGCCATCCTCAATCCTCGAAGGCTTCACGGGAAGGGCTTGTTTACCCTTCTGTTCCAGCATCGCCATTAGCCAACTACGTGAAATAACGGCATGAGCCTTTAAGAATTCGAGCGGCGCCGTATCACTCATTTCGGAAGAAATCACGCTCACGAGGTAATCTTCAAGAGGGATTTCATTTACGGCTGTAATGCTGTCGGCATCGGATGCAATAAACTTGAGGTCACC
>DATESZ010000057.1:0-20173 GCA_035283845.1 Syntrophales bacterium
ACTGGCGGCCTGCGTTCAGGTTTTCGGACCTGTTATCAGCACTTACCGGTGGAAGAACAAAGTGGAGCAGGCAGAGGAATGGCAGTGCCTGATTAAAAGCCGACAGGATCTCTTCGGAAAATTGGCAGAAGCCATCAAGGCCATCCATCCTTATGAAACGCCGGAAATAATCGCCACGGTAATTTCTGCCGGAAGTGACGAATATCTTAAATGGCTGCATGATGAACTGGCAACCGGCCTTTGAATGCCACCTTGTCATGGAGTAACTTGTCTTCCAGCGGGAGTTCCTCTTGCCCATATTGCAAATAAAAGATATCGGATTCGGATATTAAAAGAAACAGGTTTTAAGCCGTGTCTCCTTTGATGTAAAGAAGGGATAAATTATCGGGATCATCGGCCCCAACGGCTCCGGAAAGACCACCCTTTTGAAGATTATAGACGGTCTTCTTTTCCCTCAGGAAGGGGAAATACTGGTAGAGGGTGAATTTTTACGTCAAAAAAACCGCAAGGAATTAGCCGGAATCATAGCGTTTGTGCCTCAGGAATTTTCCCTCGTCTTCCCGTTCAGCGTCCAGGAAATCGTTATGATGGGAATATACCCCCATTTAAACAACCTTCGCTTCGAAGGCAATGACGACTACCGGATCGTCCGGGAAGCCATGGAGATGACCGACACCCTGCACCTCTCCGAGCGTATGATCCACCATATCAGCGGCGGCGAAAGACAAAGAGTGCTGATCGCCCGGGCGCTCGCCCAGAAGCCCAGGATCATATTGCTTGATGAGGCCACGGCATTTCTTGATATAAAGTATCAAATCGCCCTTTTTGAACTTATAAAAAAGCTAAATAAACTTCGAGGCTTAACCGTCATTGTCGTGACCCACGACATCAACCTGGCAGGCCAGTACACAGACAGGATCATTCTTCTTCAGGATGGTAAGATACATAGCATCGGGACGCCCGAGCTGGTCATCACGGAGGACAACATAAATGAAGTCTACGAAGCCGATGTCTTGGTGGACAAAAACCCCCGCACAGGCGCACCCAGGGTTACGCTATGAGACGGGTGTGCGACAAATTTATGGGTAGAGCAGTTGTTCACCCCTCTTTAGCAAAGAGGGGTTGGGGGAGATTTGAGGGAGAATAAATATCCTCTTGCTTTTATTACGAATCCCCCCTGCCCCCCTTTTCCAAAGGGGGGATAAGTCTCTGCAAGAATATGATAACCACATTTTTGTCGCAGACCCCAAACTCAGGAAAGGTTTGACATTTCTCCGGGATTACACTACAGTTGAACATGTCTTCTAATCGACCGGGGTAAGGGTATCATGCAGATTCAGGACGTGTTCCAGCGTTACAGCGCCGATTTAAGCCGCGTGGAGGAGTCCATGGAAATGTATCTCCGTTCCGATGTCCGTCTTATTCCAGATATTATTCATCATATCATCGGCAGCGGGGGAAAGAGATTTAGACCGCTCCTGCTTCTGGCTGCCTCGGACCTCTGCGGCTACCGGGGGGAGAGCCGTTACAATATGTCTGCGGTCATTGAATTCGTCCATACCGCCACATTACTCCATGATGATGTGATCGACCACGCTGATATCAGGCGGGGCAATGTTTCCGCAAACAAGGTCTGGGGGAATGCGGCCAGCGTCCTCGTGGGGGATTTCTTGTATTCGACCTCTTTTAAGCTGATGACGGCAGACGGCAACATCGCCATCATGAAACTTGTTTCCCAAACAACCAATACCATGTCGGAAGGTGAAATCTTTCAGCTCGTTAAGTGCGGCGATATAACAATTTCCGAAAAAGATTATCTGACCATCATTGAGAAGAAAACGTCAATCCTCATATCTACGGCCTGCGCCGCGGGAGGCCTCTTGGGCAATGCGCCGGACGGTCAGATAGAAGCTCTTACCAGATTCGGCATGAGAATTGGCTCCGCCTTCCAAATAACGGATGACACTCTCGATTACGTGGCAAAGGAGGAGGATTTTGGAAAAGCCATCGGTAAGGACCTGGCGGAAGGGAAAATCACCCTGCCCCTCATACGTGCCTTGAAAAGATGCTCAGCCAAAGAAAAAGCCATGGTCAGGAGTATTGTAAAGCAAAAAGATCAGGCAACAGAAAAGATGATGGATATTGTCGCCCTGATTCACAAATACGATGGCGTAAATTATGCCCTTGATAAGGCCAAAGCCTATATAGAGGAAGGTAAGGACTTCCTTTGGATTTTTGAAGATTCGGACGCAAAAACCTCTCTGATGACGATCTCCGACTATATTATTAAACGCAGGTTTTAGTAAAAGCGACGCTCCCGTCCTGCCGCCCAAATGTCCTTGAAAATATCCGCACTTTCCGATACACTAAGAACGCTATGAATCAATTTCTTGAGAAGCTGAATATTACCTTGCCTGCCCTGGCCATGATTGCCGTCGGCTTCCTGACCGGCGTGGCCATGGAACGGATTATTTTTGCCCGGCTGAAGAAGGCAGTCAGCAAAACCAAATGGGAGGGCGGCAACATTATCATCAGTAGTATCCATGGCATGGTGATGCTTTGGTGCGTCATAGCGGGCGCCCATGCGGCGCTTTACAGCCTCCTTTTAAGCGGCACCCTTTTTAACTTATTCCAGAAGAGCCTGGTTATCATTACCATTTTTACTGCAACCATTGTGGCGGCAAGAATTGCCACAGGCTTTATAAATCTGTACGCCCGGAGCGCCGAGGGTGTTTTTCCTTCCATATCATTATTTTCCAACATATCAAAACTTGTCATTCACATAATCGGCCTGCTTGTCATCTTCCAGACATTAGGCATCTCCATCACTCCGATACTGACAGCCCTGGGCGTGGGCGGTCTCGCCGTGGCCCTTGCCCTGAAGGATACCTTAGCCAATCTTTTTTCCGGACTGCATATCCTTTTTTCCCGGCAGATAAAACCAGGGGATTACATCAGGCTCAACACCGGCGAAGAGGGCTACGTAACGGACATAACCTGGCGCAATACGGCCATCAGGACGCTTCCCAATAATCTGGTTATAGTTCCCAATGTCAATATAGCCTCGGCCACCATCACCAATTTTCATCTTCCCGTCGAGGACGTTCCGGTGCTGGTTGAGGTGGGTGTAAGTTATCAGAGCGACCTGGAAAAAGTTGAACAGACGGCTTTGGCCGTTGCTTCCGAGGTGATAGATGAAATAGGGGCCGCCGATTTTGAACCGGTGATTCGTTACCATGCATTTGGCGATTCCAGCATAAACTTTAAGGTCATCATGCGGGCTAAAGAGTTCTCCGACCAATACACGATGACCCATGAGTTTATAAAGAGATTGCACCGGCGTTTTCGCGAGGAGGGTATAGAGATTCCTTTCCCCATCCGAACGGTGCATTTGAGAAAAGAAGGGCAAGGATTTTAAACACTTTGTTCAAACGTTAATACATTAATATAGTTGTCAGAGGCGGAAAGGAACTGCTATGGGGCAAGGCATAGGCGATTATACCAGGTGCGCCGTGGACCTGCGCCGGCATATGTGGATGGCGGGCGTGGAAACGGAACTGCGCAGACTTATCTGGCAGATAGCCGTGACGGGGAAGTACATATCTGCCAAAATTCACGAATCGAATCGAAAGTTGGCGGGATTCCAGAATATTTACGGCGAGGATCAATTGGCCTTAGATCGCGGCGCCGATGAAATCATGAAAAACCAGCTCCAGTTTTCAGGGTTTGTCCGGGAATATGCCTCAGAGGAACGGGACAGCATTGTCCAAATAGGCAAGGGCCACGAAAAGTATTTTATCACCGCTGACCCTCTGGACGGTTCTTCACTGGTGGATGCCAACCTATCCATTGGCACCATTATCGGCATCCATCAGGAAGCAGTTTTCGGCATTGGTAGAAACTCCATGGTGGCGGCGCTCTACATTACCTACGGCCCCCTGATAACAATGGTTTATGCAGCGGGCAGAGGCGCTCACGAATTCGTGCTGAACAGGGAAGGGGAATATGTCCTCTCTCAGGAAAACATCATTTTTGATGAACAGGGCTCCATTTACAGCCTCGGCGGATTGCGTAAGGATTGGATTCCCCAGCATCTTAAGTTTGTGGAATCTCTCGAGGCGGAAGGTTATAAGCTTCGCTACAGCGGCGGCTTCGTGCCGGATATCAATCTGATTCTGATCAAGAGGGGAGGGATTTTTTGTTACCCCGTACTGAAAAATGAACCTCAGGGGAAATTAAGGCTGCTTTTTGAACTTCAGCCTATGGCCTTTATCGCTGAGCAGGCGGGAGGCATGGCCACGAACGGCCAGGAAGATATCCTGTCCCTCACGGTAACGGATATGGGACAGCGCTCGCCTATCTATATCGGCAGCCGTCGCGAGGTACAAATGGCCCATAATTTTCTCAACCAGCGTTGAGAAGAAATGGGGACGGTTCTAATTATTTACTGATTGTTACAGAGGGAAAGAGAACCGTCCCCATTTCCATTATCTCCGGTAGCAGCCTTTTTCGGCAATATAAGAAAGCACCGCATCAGGGACGAGATACCGGGCGGTTTTACCTTCTCTGATCCTTTCCCGCACATCCGAGGAGGATATATCCAGGAAAGATACCTGCCGGAAAAATATGACCTGGCCGGAGGGACCTTGGTACCCATTCAGAGCGGCATCATAGTTGAAACGGCCGGCGAAGTCAGGGGGCAGAATATCGTCAAGGCATTTATGTTTGCAACCCGCCCTGGTCATAACGACAATGTTGCACAGCGATAAAAATCTTTTCCAGTCCTTCCAGGTCTGGATCGCCTGAAAGGCATCTTGACCGAGAATGAAATAAATCTCCAGTTCGCCCGGGTGGAGGGCTAAAAAGTGCTCCACCGTTTCCACAGAATAGGACTTCCCCTCCCGCCTGTTTTCTACGTCGGAAAAGTAAAAAAAAGGATTACCGGAAATGGCCAGCCGGATCATCCGCTCACGGTGAGGAAAGGGCGTAATGGATTCACCATCCTTGTGGGGCGGCCTGGAGGCGGGGATAAACATTATTCTATCTAAAGCAAATAATTCCCGGATTTCCTCGGCGCATCTCAAGTGACCTGTATGTACAGGATCAAAGGTGCCGCCAAAAAGCCCCCACTTCATGTCCGCACCTGACCGTCACCGTAAATTATGAATTTGGTGGTCGTAAGTTCCTCCAGACCCATCGGACCGAAGGCATGGAGCTTCGTCGTGCTGATGCCGATCTCGGCGCCCAGTCCAAGTTCAAAGCCGTCGCTGAAACGGGTCGAGGCATTGACCAGGACGGTGGAAGAGTTGACCTCGTTTAAGAAACGCTGGGCATTCCGGTAATCTTTAGTGACAATGGCTTCCGTATGGAGAGAACCGTATTTTTCTATATGAGCCATGGCCTCATCAATGTCTTGGACAACGCGTACTGCCAGGATGAGATCGAGATACTCCCGGTACCAGTCGTCTTCCACAGCCTCGGCCATTTCCGGCGCCAGACTCCGCGCTTTTTTACAGCCACGCAATGTGACGCCGGCCTGACCTAACTTTTCCGCCATGCCGGGCAGGAATTTCTCAGCAATATCCTGATGCACTAAAAGGGTCTCCATGGCATTGCAAACGCCGGGACGCTGGGTTTTGGCATTCATACAGATATTCCCGGCCATATCAAGATCGGCATCCGCATCGACAAAGACATGGCACACCCCTTTGTAATGTTTGATTACCGGTATCTTAGACTGGGCAACCACCGCTCGAATCAATTCCTCGCCGCCGCGGGGAATTATTACGTCAATATATTCCTCAAGCGTCAGCATTTCTGCCACCGCCTCGCGGTCGGTGACAGGGATGATCTGAATGGCCTCCGCCGGAAGATTATGTCTTTTCAAAACCTCCTGCAGAATGCGGGCAATGGCAATGTTGGAATGTATCGCCTCGGATCCGCCTCTTAAGATTACAGCATTCCCCGACTTCATGCAAAGGGCGGCGGCATCGGCCGTCACATTCGGACGGGATTCGTAAATGATACCCACCACCCCGAGGGGTATCCTCATCCTCCCCACGAGGAGGCCGTTCGGTCTGCGCCACATTGAGGTCACCTTGCCTACGGGATCGGGCAGCATAGCAACTTCCTTCAGCCCTCCGGCCATGGCCCCGATGGATTTTTCACTGAGCGTAAGTCTGTCGATCATCGCCGGGGAAAGCCCTGCCTTATGCGCATATTCCAGGTCTCTATCGTTCTCTTCAATAAGGCAGGCGCTTTTTTTCAAAAGCTCCCCGGCCATCTCTACGAGAGCCTGGTTCTTTTTATCGGAAGAAGCGCGAGCCAGTGATGCAGAAGCCAATCTGGCATTTTTGGCAACCTCTCTTACCTGAAATTTAATGTCCATAGCCCACCCTTTCTTTTCCGACGATTTTGCTAAAAGTTCATGGGGATTGACAAATCGCCAGATGTCTGTATATGAAGCCCAGCACCCTATTTTATTGACATTTCACATAGTCATATGAATTTAGCCCTACTCTACAGAAGGGAACAGATTGTGTCAATACCGGCTACGTATAAGAACTGGCAAAAACAGAAGGCGCGAAAGAATGAATTCCATATGCGTCAAGGCCGGAATAGAGGCCTTTGAGCTAATAAAAGACGGAGGCTTCAATCTGGACAAGGTGATCGCCTATTTTGCCCCGGCGGGAGGCCCGCGCTGGCTGATTGCCTCCGGTTTCGATCTTACGCTGTTGCAAGGCGGGCTCCTGGGAAAAAACAGACCCGTACTCCTTGCCGGCTCTTCGGCCGGCGCTATGCGCTTTGCGGCCTGGCTGCAACCGGAAGCGGCCAAGATATATCGTAAGCTTATTGCCGCCTATATTGCCATGCCCTTCCGCAGGGGAGATACGCCTCCCCGTGTCTTTGATTCTTTAGCTGCCGTGATTAACTCCTACCTGGAGGATGACGCCCTTCCCTTCGCCGTAAGCGACACGCGGTACCGTCTGGCCGTTATAACGGCACGAGTCAGGCATCTGCTGACTTCGGATATTAAATTGATTCAGAGGGCCGGTCTGGGACTTTCTTTCCTGATGAATTGCTTTGACTGTTCCTATCTTTACAATTTTCTGGAACGTGTAGTATTTTACACCGGGGCCAAACCTCCCGATTTCTGTTTCCAAAGGGGATTCCGTGGCCGGTATGTCGCCCTGAACGAGGTAAACTTCAAACATGCCATTATGGCATCCGGCGCCATACCTCTCGTGATCGCCGGTGTGCGTGACATCTACGGCGCCCCTCCCGGCGTTTACCGTGACGGGGGCTTGATCGATTACCATCTGACGCACAGGTATGGCGTCCGAAAGGGCGAAGTGACCCTTTTTTTCCACCACCAGGAACGCATTATTCCCGGCTGGCTCGACAAAAAGCGTGCCTCCCGTAAGCCCGCCGCCGACATCACTAATAACGTTCTTATGGTCTACCCTTCCCGGGAATTTATCGCAAAACTGCCCTACGGCAAGGTCCCCGATCGCAGCGATTTTATCACTTTTATTGATGATCCGAAGCAAAGAATGGAAAACTGGTGGCAGGCGGTAAACCAGGCCGCCCCTCTGGGGGAAGAGTTTCTGGAATTGCTGGATAGCGGCAAAATAAGAGAAGTGACGGAGAGATTGGACTAATATGGAAATAACGCGAAGCCTTGCGGAAAAGGTTGAAACACTGAAGGCGATGCTGGAGTCATGCACGCTCTGCCCCCGCAAATGCAGGGTTAACAGAACGGCAGAAGAAAGAGGTTTCTGCTCTCTTGGGGCGGATGTTGTTATGAATTGCGCTATTGTCCATCATGGCGAGGAGCCCCCTCTTTCGGGCAGATGCGGCGCGGGCACTATCTTTTTTTCTTCCTGCAATCTTAAGTGTATCTATTGCCAGAACTATCAGATAAGTCACGATATCAAAGGGCAAAGCCTTGACACTTCGACGCTTGCCGACCTGATGCTTTCTCTTCAGGCAAGGGGTTGTCATAACGTGGAGCCGGTAACGCCCACTCCCCAGACCCCCCAGATCATGGAAGCCCTCCTTCTGGCGCGCAGACGCGGCCTAACCATTCCTTTCGTTTATAATTGCGGAGGCTACGAAGACCCGGAAGTCATCAAACTTCTGGACGGCATGGTAGACATTTACCTGCCTGATTTCAAGTACGGAATCGCAGCAGATGGTCTGCTCTTTTCGGGCGCTGCGGATTACCCCACATATGCCGTCGCGGCCATCAGGGAAATGGTTTCTCAGGTAGGAGATAATCTGGAGATGGAGGAAGGCGTGGCCCGGAGGGGGGTGCTTATCCGTCATTTGGTCCTGCCGGGAAAAAGGGAAAACAGCCTGGAAGTTCTTAGATTAATAAAGGAAAAAATATCAACGCAGACGCCGCTCAGCATTATGTCGCAATATACGCCTATTCCTGCCGTGGCGCGCCACCCCATCCTGGGCCGAAGGATAAGCCGAAATGAATACGAGGCTGTGGTAAATCTTGCCCAGGACCTGGGCTTCGAAAATATCTTCGCCCAAGGGGTAAGCACCCGGCATCTGTCTCCTGATTTTGAAAAAGACGAACCCTTTCGTTGGTAGAGATGCCGAGGAGCTGGCGTTTTTTTACCGAATCATGGATGTTATTTCCTTGATAATCATGATATGAATAATTGTGACCGGTAATGAAAGATTCACGGTCAACGGATTCGTGGTTTAGATAATGTGGCGCCGCCGGAAAACCAAGCGGTAACGGAGAAAATAAACATCAACCTATATATCGGAAGAAACCGGTCTACTCGACTCAAATAAAATTGAAGATTGAAGGGAGGGTCTTATGGTCAAGAAATTAATCATGGTTAGTATTATTTCGATTGCCACTATGGTGGTAATGATTAGCTCTGTTACACCATCTTTTGGAGATGCGACTATAGAGACAACATTCAAAACGAGCGGGGTCCAGGGGATGGGCACTTCAGAGGTGACAGCAGTCAAGAGATATCAGGGTGACAAGAGGTGGGAGTCCTCATCCATGAAATTCACCGGCGCCGTCCTCTCTCGTCTTGTCGGTGGACGTGAAAGCATCACAATCACCCGTGTAGACAAGGGTGTCTACTGGACGCCCAATCCAAAGAACAAAACATATCAGGAAACACTGATAGCCCCGCCAAAGATCAAGGAGTCTCCTGAACCTTCGAAGAAGACCGAGAGTGAGAAAGAAGAAAAACCAAGAGCGCGTATAACAAAATCTGAATTCACCGTGAAAAAGACAGGTGCGTCTGAAGTAATAAACGGTTTCCCCTGCGAGGAATACCTGGTTACATGGCTTCTCGAGATGGAAGACATTGAGACGAAGGCGAAATCGAAAAGCACAATGACAACAAATCCCTGGACGACCCATGAAACTACTACGATCAAGAAGGCACAGGCAGAGGAGCAGAGGTTCGAACAGGCATTGGCCAAGAAACTGGGTATTGAGCTTTCTCCAGAGGAGGCAAAGCAGATGGGCATGGCGGTATTTGCATCCATGTCCGGGGCTTCAGAGACAGAGGTTTTGAAGGGGCTGACAAAGATAAAGAACGAGATGGCCAAAATCAAAGGGTATCCTATCAGGACAGTGGTCGCATGGACACTGGAAGGAGATGAGCAAAAGGTCCAACAGCGCGAAGAGGCTAAAGAGGAGCATGTGGATATGTCAGGTGGTATTGGTGGGCTGTTAGGCGGGCTCGCCGGGAAGATGGCTAAGAAGAAGGTAGAAGAGAAGATTGCGCCTAAAAAGGGTGCACCCTTTTTCAGCTCCACCATGGAGGTTAAGGCGATAGACTCAGGCGGCGTTTCTGCTGATACCTTCGAGATACCGCCAGAGTATACGAAGAAATAGAAGGCGCTTGATCAGCAAATCGAGCCGTAAAACAATGACAGAAGGGTTTATACCAATGCCATAAAACTGTTAGAGAATCGCCGGTGATGAAACCTTATATTCATACTTCTTCAAAAGCTGATCATGTATATAACTGACAATCACGGAAAAACTCCTTGACAAATTGATAACCCCCCTTTATAAAAAGCGCAGCAAATTTGCACGTGACGCGGGGTGGAGCAGTCCGGTAGCTCGTTGGGCTCATAACCCAAAGGTCAGAGGTTCGAATCCTCTCCCCGCTACCAAGCAATTACAAGGGGTTAGCAAAAACAGCTAATCCCTTTTTCACGTTTTTGGTGGATTTTTCTAACGGTTTTCTAACGGAAGCTCCGAACGTGGTTTCCAAAAGCCCCACCTGCTGACGGTTGAAATCTTCATCTTCAAGCAGGTGGCCCTAGGTGTCCAGGGTGATCTTTACGGAGGCATGCCCCAGTTGGCTGGAAATATACTTGATCCCAGATTGCGCAATAGAGAATCACGGAGGCAGAGGGACTGGCAAAACAAATTGAGAAGTCTTGCTCCAGAGTCCGAGTATCCTCGTAAAAAAATCTTATCTCCTTTTACACGGCATACCCTACGACTAAACAGCCCGAGAGATTTTCAAATACAAGCATTACGGTTCGTACTCTTGGATAAGCCGTCCTCTATTTTCTTGCCAATTCATCCCGTATTGCAACACCGACCTTCTCCATTGCATAGGGCTTCTTGACGTAGGCACTGGCACCTAATAGTTTTGGTTGCAAGGGAGGATAATCCGGAATATTGCGCCTCCAAGCGGATTGTTTTCGGCAGTGATCGTACCGCCATGTTTTTCGACGAATTGTTTGCTGATGGCCAAGCCCAAACCGGTGCCTTTGCTTTTGGTGGTAAAAAAGGGCTGAAATATCTTCCCTCTTACCTCGTCCCTGATCCCTTTGCCCGTATCGGTGATCTCTATTTGGATCTCCTCGTCCAAGGCAGTTGCGCAAGTCATGGCAGTTAAGGTTCCTCCGTTGGGCATGGCTTGCAGGGCATTCATGAGGATATTAAGAAATACCTGCTGCATTACCATAGGATCGGCCATGATTAAGGGCAGGTGGGGATCAAATTGCTTCTCAATCCGGATGGCTTTTGCCGAATTGGGTGTCGAATGGGTGAATGGCAGTGCGAGGCTAAAGGCTCCATCAAGGATATCATTCATGTTCACCGACAGAAACTCCAGTTTGGGCGGCTTGGCAAAATTGAGCAGACTCTTCATCAGCGTTTCGATCCGCTTTACCTCGTCAATTGCCTGGGAAAGGATAGCGCGTTCCTCTTCCCTGATTTCAGCCTCCTCTTGGAAAAGATACATGGTAGCTTTGATTCCGGCCAGGGGATTTTTTATCTCGTGAACCAGACTGGCAGCCATCTCCCCCACAAGAGTCATCTGTTCGGCACGCTGCATTTTATGTATCTGTTCATTGAGGGCCGCCGCCATCTCATTAAAGGCCGCCGCCATCTCCCCAAATTCGCCTGTCAAGTTTTGAACGCGAAAGCTCAAGTCCCCGCTCTTCAATTCTCTCGTTGCCTGCAACAGAGCTGCGAGCGGCACCGTCAAGCCCCGCATAAAAAAAATGACCAAAGAGATGGCAAAGATTGGTCCAAGGGCGATGACAATGAATATCAGGGTCTTCATATCGCTGATTTTTTTAAGCGTAGCCTGAGTCCCTTTCTCGAGTCTGGCTTTGGTCAGTGAGATCATATCATCGAGCTGGTTCACAAGTTTGCGTCCCGCCTCAAAGGCCTTTTTCTCATCTTCCTTCAGGCGGGTTTCGTTCGTTCCTATGGTAAAAAGGCTGTTTAAATCGGACGAATAGGCGGAGATCTGTGCCTTCAAGTCTTGCAGCCTCTCGGTAATTGCCATGGTGTGATGGCATTCCAGGCATCTATCCGCCTGATTTTTCAACTTGGCAACATCTTTTACCACCGCATTGAGAGTCCCGGCAAAGCGGGTGCGCTGTAAAGCAAGTCTGGACTGGACATCTTTTGCATCAATAAGCAATTTCTCTCTCAGGATTTCAACCTGATGGAGCTCGATGAGATTGTTCAGGCTGGAGGTGGCTTTTTCTATCGTAATGATAAGATAGATTCCGCCCAGGAGGAAAATCGAGGTGAAAATAGCCAAACCTAAGACAAATCTTTTCTTCATAAATGGTCCACATAGTTATATCAGGAAATATCCGGATCGGCTTTAGTAAGTTAGAAATTCCTTTCCACTGGAAGGCAATTTATAGGTCAGAAGGAGCTTTACGTCAAGGAAAAGGACAAAAGGGAAAGGAGGCAATATCGTACACGTTTTTATGTAACGGTGGTCGCAGGCGGCAATTACGGGTTTTATGAATTCGGATGGCGCCAAAGCCGTAAAAAACCTGCGGAAGGGCTGCCCGATTATTAATAATTCATTTGTCAGGAAAGCCGGAAACGGTATACCGGTTTGTCAACCCTGCGCAATCTCGCCGTTCCCCTATTTCGGGAATACGATTTTAGCTTTTGCCTTTATCTCGCTTAGCATATTGTCATAGAGTGCCTGGGTCTTCTGCTGGCGCAATATTTCAACAATTTTTTCCTTTTCCGTAGCGAAGGTGATTTTTGGATCAACTGTTCTATTGACCAGTTTAATCACCCAAAACCGATCGCGGGGTCCTTTAATGATCTCGCTCACCTGGCCTGGAGCCAGACGCTCAAGAATGCCTTGCCAGGGTTCCGGGATTTGATGCCAATACATTTCACCGAGATCCCAGGGGGTTTTCATGTTCGACGGTAAATTGGGGGGGAATTGCCTTGAGGCTACTTTTTCAAAGGGAATACCAGTTTTCAAATCATGATAGGCTTTAACTATCTGGGAATCGTCACCTCTGTAAAATATCTCCCATACATGAAACTTTGTTTGTAATTTTTCCCTGTTCTTTTCGAAATAGGCCTGCGCCTCCGCATCCGTCACCTTGGCTTTACCATTAACATGCTTACGGTAGAGATTTGCCATCTCCTGCCTTTGAAAAGCCCGAAGTTGCGCCTCCATTTCAGCAAGCTTTTGGCGGTATTCCTGATCTCTATGGAGACCGAGTTCAAGGGATTTTTGGTAGATTAGCTCATCACGAACAAGGTTTTGAAGTATGTTCTGCTCTGTCCATTCATGTGCGCTCCCCATTCCCGTGGGGATCCTTTTAAGGATTTGTTTTATATCGTACTCTGTGATCGGCACGTCATTGATCCTGGCCAGCACCTTGGCCTGGGTATCGCCCTCCCTTGCCCGATTCGCCTCCTGGATTTCGCCGCAGGAAAAAAGGGAGGTTGCGAAGAAAATGTAAACAAAGAGAACAGAAATCTTTTTCAAGGTCTTTTCGCCTCTCAAGTTAGTAAGAAAAATTATTTTCATTAAGGGGATAGAAACTTGGGAAATTCCTTCCCGCGTTTTACCCGCGGGAAGGAATTTCCAACCTACTAATGACAAGATTTGCAGCTTTCGCTTTCATCGCCGCTCCAGGGCGCCAACGGCGTCAGATCGTAAGTCTGCATTTTCATGTGCGTTGTGGCCGCATCGGAGTCGTGACAGCCCATACAGGCCAGGCGATTGGGGTTGGTCTTCCATGTCCCGCTCGTTGTGGCCGCCGGATGGCAGGATTCGCAGTTGCGGATATTCATGGGGTAGGTGATACGCCAGTTGCGACCAAAGGCAGCGGTCTCCTCGTGCCCCACCGTGATGGTCGGGTAGTTGAGGTTTGAACCATTGTGAACCGAGTGCACGCGATTCGAAAGAGAGCCTGCATATCTCAGTTGAGTAGTCGCATCCGGTTTTTCACCGGACAGGTAGTCGTGGCAGCCGCCGCACCGATCCACGGCCTTTTCGTCAAATATCTTGTTATGGCGCGGGAAGTCGAGTATGAAGCCGACACCGGCGCTGCTCCAGTGACAGGCTGTGCAGTTGCCGGCGACCGGCTTCTCTTCCGTCGCCGTCTTGACTTGGAAGGTGGCTAGGGCAACGGATGGAGTCCTGTAGTCCACATAGGGCGGTTCAGCGGGATTGGCCGGTGCGGGTGCACGACCGCCATCGGCAAACTCCACATGGATAATGTAGGTTCCGGCAACCAGGTCGTCAACAGGATCGAGGGTGTACTTGATATTTGCGGCCGAGAAAACAGCCTTGGGATTGGTGGCACTGGCAACTGTCATCTTGCGAAGCGAATCAGCTCCACCGGCGGTCTTCCAGGATGTTGTCGCCGGTGCCGTGTCTGCGGCGGCGAACATGCCGGCCACCGGCATGGTGACAAGCTGAATGTTACGCTGAGCGTTCGTCTCGATGACTTCACCTATGTTATTCTTCTTGGAAACCCCGCGGCTGCGGATCGCCAGTTTACCGGCGTTGGAGTTACCGGCAAGGGCTTCGTCCACATAGGCGATTGCACGCTCTTTGAAGATGGCATTCGCATTAAGCCAGGCTGCAACCTCGGCAGCCGTGGCGGCCGCCGGGTTGGCAAAGAGGGCATTCAGGGCGGCGCCCGCCGCTGGCAGCGTAACGGTGATATCGCCGGTAATTAACTCATCGGCACCGTAACCCTCGTAGGCCTTTTCATTGTTATACATTAGCATCGGCATGCCGGAGTCCACCTTCACACGGAGACTGCCGCCGCCGGCGCTCAAATCCCATGGTCCGGCGTTGGCACTGCGCACCGTCGCCCGTGCCGCGTAGGTCAAATTCACAACTTTTTCGGCGCGCGGCCCGACCACATAGACATTGGCCGCCGTGAACAGGCCGTCTCTGGCCACAGTGCAGGCCGTGCCTTCAGAACCCGCCCTGGGGATGCACCCTTCAGCAGTGGAGTCCTGAGCAATGGTGGTGTGATCAAGGGTAGCGCCAGTCGCTTTATCATTCAGCACGATGGTGACCACGGGTTTTTCACCATTGATGTAGTAGCCTCTCGCGGGTGTGTCGGTCGTCACAGTGATGTCGAACTCCTGAATATTGCGGATATCCTTGGTCGACCATTTATGGGCATCGGCGACGGATTGACCGAAGGCGGCGCCCGTGTCGGGATGACAGACGAAGCAGGTATCATCGTTTGTCATAATGCGATTGGCAGGGGAATGGTTGGCGCCGGTCGCAAAATTGACATTGTCATGGCATGATCCGCAGGCCGTCCGGGAGGGTACGGTCTTCCAGTGGTCAACATCGGACAAGCTGCCCGCTGCTGCCTCGGTGTGGCAGGCCTGGCAATTAGCCAGCACCGCCGGGAAGGCGGCGCCTTCCCAGGATATGGCGCGGTTTCCATAGCCATAAAGGACATATTCACCGTTGTTGGCAGTTTCATCAACCACTGTATTGGGATTGTCATAATACTGCATGTCGGGACCGGCGACGCTGGCCAGTTCATTGCCGGCATGGATCTTGTGGATCATGACCGCCATTTCGATGCTGTTTCCGCTCTGGGCATCATTGCTGCCAGGGCTGTGGCAGGTGACGCAACCTTCCACCGTGACGCGATCCCCGCCGTGTCCGGCGAATTCGGGACCATGGCACTTCTTGCATGTTGCGGTCTCAACGATGTTACGGGTCTCAGTAATGGTACCGCCGGCCGGTATGAAGTCTTTGTCGCTTTCACCGGTTGGGCCACTGTGTCCACCAGTGTAGATGCTCACGCGGTGGGTTAGGGTGCGATCATAGGTTATGGCGGTGCCATCGGGAAACTTGGCTGAGGCCAGGTTCGTTTTGAAGGTGTATGTGTAGCTCCCGCCGCCGTTGTTGACGAGCGTGCCATTCGTAGCACCCGTGCCGCTGCTCTCGCGATAGGCCTGGTTGGCCTTCGTTCCGTTGGGCTTGGGGAAGGTGGAGCCGGAAACGGTTTCCTCACGCCAGATGTAGGAGACCCACTTGTTGTAGCTTATGCCGCTCCCCTTGGGCACCAACTTGAAGATGCCGGCGCTGACGCTGGCAACCGTGGTGACCGGCGCGTTGGCGGAGTCTTTAACGGTGAAGCTGACTGTCGCCAAACCGGCCGCATCGGCAGTCACGCTGGTGATTGCAACATTCGCCATGGATTTGTTGCCGTTCGCAAATTCCCCGGTTTGCGACAGAACGGCCGCGCCATGTTTGTCTGCCACCAGGGCGGCGCCGCCTGCGGCTCCTGCGGGACCTATGGCGCCTGTGGGACCTGTGGCGCCTGTGGGACCCGTGGCGCCTGCTTGACCAGTGGCACCAGGAGCGCCGGGATCACCATCATCTCCGCTGCACCCGGCAAGGGCGAGCGTTAACAATAAGACCGCCGTTGTCATCTGTAGAAACATTGTCAACCTTTTCATTTTGTCCTCCTTTGCTTGGCCAACGTTTAATCTTGAGATCCTTCGATCACTCCTCGAGACCTTTGAAAAACTCGCTTCCGGTCATTGCGAGGCGTGTGCTCCGTGGCAATCTCTTTGATAATCAATCGCTTATGAGATTGCTTCACTTCGTTCGCAATGACAAATTGGACGCTTCTTAAATGTCGCTCCTCACCTCCAGCCATAAAAACACTCCCGCTGTTTTCGATCTGTGAGTAGACAGCAATGAATATACCAAAGTCTTTCAGGGAAGACTTCCGAACCAGTATTGATGGAGAGTCGAGAAACCATCCCGGAGCCGTTTGAGATGCAGCGACTGGGCAGGGGCTACTGGCCTTGGTTTGACAAACCGGCGGCGGAAGGTAATCTGTCCCCCGGGGGGGTGCCTTCAGCTATTCCCCCACAGTCCAGAAAATGCGCTAACCTCGCTTTACTGCGAGAAATCCCCCATTTTAGTGCGGAATTTCACGCAGTAAAGCGCCTATGGGTCGGCATTCCATGAGAAAGAGGAAAGGGCAAACAGGGCCTGAAAAAAAGCGGCCTGTGTCCCCCAAGAGACGCCGAGTCTCTGATTTTACTTGGATAGAGTTGGATGTCTTATTAAACCGTTCATGGCACAGTATTTGCGCATGCCAGGGGCAAGCCTTTTCAAAGCCCTACCGGTTGGGATGGTAAGGAGCTGTGGGAGGAGTGAGACGTAACTCGGAATCATGGGAATGGGAGAAATGAATAAAATTCTTCTTGTTGACGATGAAAGATTCTTCCTACAGGTGTTGAGTAGAGCCCTGCAAAGCCCCTCCACAGAGGTAAAGACGGTTGAAACGGGCAGGGCGGCCTTGCACGAAGTGGCTGCCGACTCTTATCATCTCTGTTTCCTGGACATTTGTCTCCCCGACATTGACGGGATAGAGATACTGAAACAGATCGCTGAATTATCCCCCAAGACAAAAGTGATCATGATGACGGCGGGAGAAATCACCGGCAACATGGAGCAAATAATTGAAAAGCATGCCTATATGTATTTCACCAAGCCCTTCGATCTTTTGCAGTTGCGCATGCTGACCAAAAACATCTGCGAGGAAGCCGCTGCCTGAACATGCCCGTAAAAATAGAGGAATTGAGAAGGCTTTCCAGCGGGAATGATTGCTTTGCTTTCCCTGGTAAGTCGGGGTTATGAGAATGCTTTAGATGTCGAGTTTCTGCATGCGGTAGCGCAGCGAATCGCGGCTGATGCCTAATAATCTGGCAGACCTGGTTTGGTTGCCCGCGGTCATTTTTAAGGCTTCCCTAACCAGAGATTCTTCTAACTTTTCCAGCGAGATTCCTTCCGGAGGGATGATGGGACCGGTGGTGCGCTGCTCCTGCTTCCCTCCTACTATCTCCATTGGCAGATGTTCTAGTAGAAGAGTGTCTCCCTCACCCAAAATCATTGCTCTTTCGATGACATTCCTTAACTCCCGGACATTTCCCGGCCAATCGTAGGCCATAAAATAATGTTCCACCTTTTCCGACATCTTTCGGACCGTCTTGTGAAAATCCAGGTTATATTTATCAATGAAATGTTTCGCCAGGGGCAGAATATCGTCTCGCCTCTCCCTGAGTGAGGGTATGTGGAGGGCAACAATATTAATCCGATAAAAAAGGTCTTCCCTGAATCTACCCTCAGCCATCAATTTCCTCAGATCTTTATTTGTGGCGGCGATGATCCTGACGTCTGCCTGTCGATCCTTTATACCGCCCACGCGTCGATAAGTTTTTTGTTCGATCAGCCGAAGAACTTTTGCCTGCAGGGACGGGCCCATATCGCCTATCTCGTCTAAAAACAGCGCTCCCCCATCGGCCACCTCCAGGAGCCCCTTCTTTGTCTCTTTGGCATCTGTATAGGCCCCTTTTTCGTGGCCGCAAAGCTCATTTTCAAGCAGTTGCTCAGCAACTCCCGGGCAGTTCAGCGTAATAAAAGGCATGTTGCTCCGCTTGCTCAAGTCATGGACGGCCTGAGCGATCATTTCTTTACCTGTTCCGCTCTCCCCTTGAATCAGGACCGTGGCCGCATCCGTGTTAGCCACTTTCTCCGTCATCTCAAGGATTCTCCTCATCTCCTGGCTTGTCCAGATTATATTTCCGAAACTCGAACGGCCTTTCCGTTCCTGCCGGAGATGCCTCACTTCCCCCTTTAGCCGGTGCATCTCCAGTGCCTTTTCTATGGACAAGCGGACTTTATTGAAATCGAAAGGTTTGGCGATATAGTCGAAGGCGCCCAATTTTATTGACCTTACTACAGAGTCTACGTCCTCAAAAACGGTGATCATGATCGGGATAACGCTTTGATCTATCTGGAGTGCTTTTTCGAGAACCTCAAAGCCGTCCATTCCCGGGAGATGAATGTCTATGAGCGCAAGGTCAGGCGCCTCCTCACGGATTTTTTGCAGGGCCTCCTCGCCCGTTGCCGCCAGGATCACACCATAGCCATCCTTTTCCAGACTCTTCTGGAGTGTCCGACGGATGAGGTTTTCATCATCAACAACGAGGATTCTTTTCCCGCTCATGCTGCTACTCCAGTTGTTTGTTCATATTATCGAGGTTAGTGAATTAGTAAGTATTCTCTGCGTTTTCCGGCAATGAATAGTTTCGTAAACTTACTTATCACATTTATCGGGATTAGGAATAGGCATTTTCTCCCTGTATGTCAATTTTAAGCCACTCGGGCTCATGCGGATCGTTCCAATTCTTTCCTCACAGCCATCCCCTGGAAGCATACGGGTTTTAACGCCTTCTGCGGCAACCGCCTTTTTCCCCTTGACATACAAGATTACCATGTCCTATGCTAAAACCGTTAAAAAGCAATGCCTTATCAATTTGGCAGTTTTAACTGGACAAATCAATCTTATTGGCCTAATCGTGAGATTGGCGCTATTTCCGCCGATGATCAACTTTTTAATGCATTTGCCAAGTGCTGGGAGACATTGGCAGTTACCAGGGATTAAAAAGATCGGTTATGACTATTTCACCTTCAACCCTTATTATTCCGGTAGAGACGCAAGTCCGGGAGTTGGACGCCAAACTTCTCCTGGGTTGTATTGCCGTTGAGAGCGGTTTTCCTGTCATCATAGGCTCACGGGCGTTTCTACATTTCCGGGTAGAATCGATTCCGAGGGGCGTTTATCTTGCCAAGAGCATGCGTTCATTAAGCATTCCTGTGTTTGCCATCCTGCGCAAGCTTGGTCATGAAATCGTTGCGTGGGAGGAGGAAGCCCTGCTGCGCGAACCGGACCTTGAATATTACCGGCGGCGCCTGTCACCGATAACCATGCGGCAAGTCTCCCGCCTGATTGCGTGGGGACCTGATGACGCGAACGCCTTTCGCAATTATCCAGGCTATCACGGCGCGGAAATCCATATTACCGGAAATCCCCGCGGTGACTTGATGCGGCCGGAACTTCGTGAGTTTTACCGGGCAGACGCAGATGCGATTCGTGAACGGTTTGGAGACTTCGTGCTGGTCAACACAAACTTTGCCGAGGTGAACCATTTTTATCCGAAACTCAATGAACTTAAAAATGCAATGGCAAAAGATGGCACCGATGAGGCGAATCGATTTGATATCGGTAAGGGCCGGCATAAACTCGCCCTTTTTAATCACTTTCAGGAGATGCTCCCATTACTGTGTGAGTCGCTGGGCAGCTCTAACGTAGTTGTCCGGCCTCACCCGACTGAGAACCCAGGCATATGGCAAGCCATAGCTGCACGGTGCCGCAATCTGCATGTGGCAAGCGACGGGAACATCATCCCCTGGCTGATGGCGACACAGGCACTGATTGCTAATGGTTGTACGACCCAAGTGGAGGCTGCGGTGCTCGGCACGCCGACTGTAAACTACCAGCCAGTGAAATCAGAGATGTTCGATTTTGAATTGCCTGGTTT
>DATESZ010000058.1:0-5614 GCA_035283845.1 Syntrophales bacterium
TGGTCAGAAGTGCGGCAATAATCGTCAAGGTAAATTCTTTGTTGAGCAGGGAAAGCGCCCCGACAGTGATGATTACGTCATGGATGAGGGCAATGATGCCGCCCACGGCATAGCGAAACTCAAACCGCCAGGCGATATAAATAAGCATCCCGATCCAGGAAAAAATAATGGCCATAATTGCCTTGTTGGTCAGATCCCTTCCTACTTTTGGTCCCACGACCTCCACGCGCCGCACTTCAGAACTCCCTTTACCGAAGGCGGTACTCAGGGCATCCTCGATCCGGTAGGATAATCCTTTGAGATCGGAGGCAGATTCCGCGGTCCTGATAACGACTTCCTGAGAACCTAACTTCTGGATGATGCTGTTTTCGAGTTTGATTTGACTTAAGGCGCTCCTCAGGCTTTCCGTAGTTGTTTCCTTCTGAAATTTTATCTGAACCAGGGCGCCGCCCGCAAAATCGATGCCGAGATTCAAACCGCCGTGCAGGACGACGGAGGCAAGGCTGATGACAATCATGATTAGGGAGATAGTGAAGGCAGGCTTCATCTTGCCCACAAAATCGATGTTGGTTGATGGTTTTATAAGTTCCATGCAGGTCTCCTCAAGAACTGCTTATTAAAAGCAGTCTGTTTATATACTCAGCTTCTGAACCTTTCTATTCCAGACGAAGTAATCGAAGATGATCCTCGTGACAAAGATGGCGGTGAACATGCTCGCTACGAGGCCGATACTGAGAGTTACGGCAAATCCTTTTACCGGACCCGTTCCAAACTGAAAAAGGAAAAGCGCGGCGATCAGGGTGGTGACATTGGAATCCAGGATGGTGAGAAAGGCCTTGGAGTATCCGGCATCGATGGCGGCGCGGGCGGTTTTCCCCGCCCGCAGCTCTTCCCTGATCCTTTCAAAAATCAGCACGTTGGCGTCAACCGCCATACCGATGGTCAGCACAATGCCGGCAATGCCGGGAAGGGTCAGGGTGGCGCGGAAGGCGGCCAGGGCGCCGAGCAGAAGGATGATGTTCAAGAGCAGCGCCGCATCCGCTACCAGACCAGACATCCGGTAATATACCACCATAAAGACGACTACCAGCAGACCGCCGATAATGGTCGACCATACGCCCTTGTCAATTGAATCCTGTCCGAGCGATGGCCCTACCGTCCTTTCTTCGAGGATATTTACGGGCGCGGGAAGCGCTCCCGCCCGAAGTACAATGGCCAGGTCTTTCGCCTCGTCCATGGTGAATGATCCGGTAATCTGCGCCTGTCCACCCGCGATCTTATCCTGGATTACCGGCGCCGAATGTACGGTGCCGTCAAGGACGATGGCCAGACGTTTTTTTACGTTTTCCCCGGTTATGCGTTCAAAATCATTAGCGCCCTGAGGATTAAATTTTATTGATACATAGGGTTCTCCGAAGCGGTCACTGATCTTTACCTGGGCGCTTTCCAAGGATTCGCCCGTAAGCAGGGTTTTGCCTTTGAGCAGATAAGGCACGCCGCTCGTCCTCCTGCCCGTTTCCCCGTCCTGGCTTGAACCGTAAACAATGACGCTGCCTTCCGGGACGTTTCCTTTCAGCGCCTCATCCACACTGTGTTCTTCGTCCAAAAGCTTAAATTCCAGAAGCGCTGTCCTGCCTATGAGGTTTTTGGCTCTTGCCGTATCTTTGACCCCGGGAAGTTGAACGATGATTCGGTCTTTTCCTTCGGGTATGATTTCCGGCTCCGAAACACCGAACTGGTCGACGCGGTTGCGCATCGTTTCCAGGCTCTGTTCCACCGCAAGCTTCTTTATTTCCGACACCCTTTTTTCTTTGAGTTTTAATATTGCCGTTTCCTTGCCTTCCGTTATTTCCGATGAGGCAATCTCAAAATCGTGGTAATGTTCTCTAATGACATTTTCCAGTCCACTTCTCGAAGCGCCGTCCGGCAATTCGATGGATACGGCATTGCCCTTTTTACGTTCCAGGTTGCGGAACCGGACCTTGTTTTCCATTAAGGCTTCCTTGAGATCGTTGGCCGTTCTTTCCAAAGTGCTTTCCACGGCTTTTTCCGCGTCCACCTCAAGGACAAGGTGCATCCCACCTTGCAGGTCAAGACCCAGATGGATCTTTTCTTTCGGAAGATGGTCCATCCAGAAGGGAGGCAGATTGCTTGTCAAGGAAGGCAGGAGATAAAACAGAGCTGCGAGGCAGACCAGTGCGGCCAATATGGCCCTTATCTTTATGTTTTGAAACATTCTCTCCCCCTCGCTTATGCCGCCTTCTGCAGTATCGAAATGATGAAGCTTCTGGAAACCTTTACCCTTACCTTGTCCGCCACTTCCAGGGTAACTACGGCATCAGTGAGGCCGGTTATTTTACCCTGCAGTCCCCCTGACGTAAGCACCAGATCGCCGTAATTCAGGCTCTCCAGCATTTTCTTAAGTTCCTTTTGCTTTTTCTGCTGCGGTCTGATGATAAGAAAATAAAATATGGCAAACAGGATGGCCATCATGATGAAAAAACCGGGATCGGCGCCTCCCGGCGAACCGCCTCCGCCGGGTGCGCCCAAAGCATAAGCTATCTCCGTCACTTTTCTATCCTCCTCTGCTGTTTCTCTTCTTCGCGTTCATGGGAAATATCCATGTTTAATTTCCCACGGGATAAAAATTCCCTGCTGAACTCTGCGTACCTGCCGCCTTCTATGGCATCCCTTATCCGTCCCATCAGACGCATATAATATCTGACGTTGTGGATGGTGCTCAGGATCATCGCCAGTATCTCTTTCGCTGCAAACAGGTGCCTCAGATAGGCCCGCGAGTAATTCCGGCAGGTATGGCAGTCACAGCTCAGATCAACGGGGGCTCCATCATTCCGATAACGGGCGTTCCTTATAACAACCTTTTCCTCATTTGTAAATAGCAATCCATGACGGGCGCACCGGGTAGGCATCACGCAGTCAAACATGTCTATTCCATTGCCCACACAGACGACGATATCATCAGGAGTGCCGGCGCCCATCAGGTATCTCGGACTATTTTCCGGCAGGAGTGGCGTGGTTTCCCGGACCATCTCAAACATGATTTCTTTTGGCTCGCCCACACTCAGGCCGCCCAGGGCATAACCGTCGAACCCGATATTTATCAGCTCTCTCACGGCGCGTTGCCTTAATTCATGGTAACACCCCCCTTGAACGATGCCGAAGAGCGCCTGCCGCGAGCATCGTTTAACATCCCGGCTTTCTTTGGCCCATTCTGTCGTCAGGGCGAGGGATTTTTCCGTGTCGGCAAAGGTTGTAGGATAGGGGGGGCATTCATCGAGACACATCATGATGTCTGAACCGATGGCTTCCTGGATTTCGACGGCAAGCCTGGGACTTATAAAGTGTTTAGATCCGTCTATGTGGGAACGGAAGATAATGCCCTCGGCCGTTACCTTCCTTAAGGGCGCCAGGCTGTAAACCTGGAAACCGCCGCTGTCCGTCAAAATCGGGCCATGCCACTGCATAAATCTGTGCAAGCCGCCGAGCTCATGGATTATTTTGTGACCAGGTCTGAGATAAAGATGGTAGGTATTGCTGAGGACCATCTCTACGCCTGCCTCCCGCAGCATCTCCGGGACGAGAGATTTAACCGTACCCTGGGTGCCTACGGGCATGAACACCGGCGTATCCGCCTTGCCGTGATCCGTGACAATCCTTCCGAGCCGGGCCCGTGATGTGGGATCTTTCTTTATCAGCGTGAATTCCAAAGTTTCCGTTTTTCCCCTCTTATATTATAAACATACAATCCCCATAACTGTAGAAACGGTAATTTTCTTTTATTGCCTGGCAATAGGCTTCCTGAATGAGAGCCTGGCCGGCGAAGGCGCATACGAGTATATAGAGCGTCGATTTGGGAAGATGGAAGTTGGTCAGCAAGGCATCAACACTTTTGAACCGGTAGCCTGGATAGATGAAAAGTTGCGTGGATGCGCAGCCGGGAATTATTCTACCTCCGGCGTCGGCCGCTGATTCGAGAGTGCGCGTACAGGTAGTGCCCACGGCAATGACGCGCCTTGCCTTATTTATCATTTCCGCTGCTTCCTCACTTATTTCAAAGGACTCCTCTTCCATGCGATGGTCTTCCACCTGCTCGGCTTCCACGGGAGAGAAAGTGCCGTACCCCACATGGAGCGTCACCTGCGCCATTGATACGGCTCTGTTTTTCAGGGCAGCCATAACCTCATGAGAGAAATGAAGTCCTGCCGTAGGAGCCGCCACCGAACCGGGAACACGGGCGTAAATCGTCTGATACCTTTCCCTGTCGGCGAGATAATCTTCCTGATTTCCTTTACGCTTGATGTATGGCGGAAGGGGCGGCTTGCCTTTGAGATCTACGAATTCATCAAAGGGAAGAGATGTGGTAAAGGTGAGAAGCCATTTTTTTTCCGTCACCCTGTCGATCGCTTTTGCCTCGCATCCTTCGGAAAACATGAGTTTCGCACCAGGCCGGATGCCTTTAGCGGGACTCAGCAATGCCTCCCAGGTTTGCTCCCGCGGCGTCGCTGCGTTTTTCCGGGAAAGGAGAAGAACATCCACTTTCCCACCTGTTTCTTTTTCCCCCCTAAGCCTCGCGGGGATCACCCGGGAATTGTTAAGGACCAGCACGTCTCTCTTCTTCAACAGGTCAGGAAAGGTCTCAAAAATCCCGTGAGAGATGGTTCCCTCCCGGCGATCGATGACCATCATGCGGGACTGATCCCTTTTGGGACATGGCTCCTGGGCGATCAATCCCTCGGGAAGATGATAATCAAAATCCTTTAATTTCATGACGAAAAGGTTAAGGAGCCTTCCTGTAAAAATGATAAGTTATCTTCTTCCAAGAAAAAGGAGAATAAGACCTGTCAGCATGGCGAGCAGTCCCATAATTCTCAGGCTGGAATCAGTCATGCCCAACAGCTTCATCAGGTAGGCTTTAATTTTTTCCGGAAATAAAAAATAGGGAAGCCCTTCTATAATGAAAACCATTCCCAATACGCAGAGAAAATATTTCACCCGTTGTAAGTCCTTATTTTAGTTGAATGAGTTTCGCTTTTTCCCACAGCATGTCCATTTCCGAAGGAGTTGCATCGGCCGGCGTTTTCCCTTCTTTGAGCAGTGACTCCTCGATATGGGAAAACCTTCGGACAAATTTATTCAGGGCGCCGCGCAGTGACGTTTCGGCATCCACCTCGAGAAAACGGCACAGATTGACTAAGGAAAACAGGAGATCACCCATTTCTTCACGCATCAGATCGGAACGGCGCGTCTTTATGGCCGCTTTCAATTCTTCCAGTTCCTCGTCCACCTTTATCAGCACATCCTCAGTCCTGCCCCAGTCGAAACCTGCCTTTGCCGCTTCCTGCGTAATTTTTTGCGCCCGGATCAGGGCGGGAAGCGTCCTCGTTATCCCATGAAAGCGTTCCCGATACGTTGATGATCCTTTCCCCTCAATTTTTTTGATACTATCCCAATTTTCCTTGATTTCGGCGACGCTTCCCACTTTCCTATCCCCGAAAACGTGAGGATGGCGTCTGATCATTTTTTCTTCAATACCGGCCATTACGCCGGCGAAATCGAACTCCCCTTTCTCCTCAGCCATGCAGGAAAGAAAGAC
>DATESZ010000059.1:0-5199 GCA_035283845.1 Syntrophales bacterium
CATCGCCGCGGGGAAAAGCTGAGGAAACAACACGCCAATCAGGCTGTATAGGTAGGCCACCGAAACCCCGAGACCGATCAGGGTAAACATGTTCAGGCTTCTGTTGATAACGGACTGTACGGCCCGGACGTAAAAGGGCCACCCGGCCCAGACCACTACGGGCGTCGCGAGGATCAGTTCCAGCCATTCATAGGTCTTGGCAGCAAACAGGACATCGAGTAACCGCCCGCCCGGGATAAGATCGCGCATGGCGATGAGCACCAGCGGGAGCGTCAGGATGGCGCCCACAATGAAGCGCTTGCGCATGTTCTCATATTCTGGATTGCTCTCATCTTCCGTCAATGAGAAGGTTCTCGGTTCCAAGGCCATGCCACATTTGGGGCAACTGCCCGGGCCATGTTGCTCAACCTCCGGATGCATCGGACACGTATACATCTGGCCGTTGTCATGCGGTTGTTTCACTGCCGACGGCGCTTCTTCTTTCTTACCGGTGAATTTGTCAGGCTTTGCTTTGAACTTCGCGAGGCAATGATCGCTGCAGAAATAGTAATCTCTACCATCATGTTTGTGGCGGATGAATTTACCTTCCTGATCCGTAGACATCCCGCAAACCAGATCCATATAACGGCTTTCCCCCTCCTTAGTATGGTGGCACTGCATAATGCACCTCCTTTTGATGCCCCTTCAATGAAAATCTACGATGCAAGTCCAACCGCACACAGCTATTGTCTATCGTCGCGGAAAGACCTTGCGTTCGCGCCTTATCATTCTCCGATAATTATTTCGCTTCGTCAATATACAATCAATGCGATCAATGCGATGGACATTTTTAGTATCATCAGGAATGGTACAAATATGTATCTTAATCTACCTTCATAATTTTCAGATTTTTTTGAAGTTGTATCATCAGAAAGAAATCTCTGAAAGCGCTTCACTGTATAGGCCCACTGGAGGCAGTGAAAAATATTCTGTCAGGATTATCGTTAATCTTTCGACTTCGTGAACATACCTCAATCCGAAAATGATACAAATATGTATCATATTTCGCCATCGATTAGAAACCGCTCATACAATATCTAAGTAAACTCATATACTTACAAAGATGGCATGCTATTTGTTGTCATGCAGGCAATGGCCAGAACAGTTGATTAAATAGACCGATAAAGATTTATCAAATTCTCACTATAAGGAGGACAAAAGATGAAGAGTATTAAATCGTTAATTTTAGCAGTTATCATTACGGCACTTATGTCCGGTGTTGCCTGTGCCACGCCGTCAACGACCTATTGGACGCCTATGACACCGGACATACAGCCCTATGGCGTCTTTCATTTCGGGATAGACAACTATTTCCGGGTCGCCTCGAAAACATCGGATGAAACCGCGGCTTCTTTCCCGACGGATCTGGGACTTACTGCGGGCGTGCTTCCCTTTGAAAAGCTTCAACTGGAGATAGGCGTAGACTATTTGGCGCCCTCCGATTACCCCTGGTTTTTCAATGCCAAGATAGGAGCCCCTGAAGGCGCACTATTCAGATGGTCTCCAGCCCTGCAATTGGGAATCTTTAATGCCGGCACCAAGAGTAACGATGCCAATCTAACTAATGGCACTAACCAGAACATTGTCTTTGGAGTAATCGGCAAGACGATACCTTATCTAGGACGATTATCCGCCGGACCATATATCGGCAATGATTCAGTGCTACGTTCCAGTACGGGGGAAAAAGAAGACACCGGCTTTATGGTTGCCTTTGATCATGGATTTCTTCCTGTGAAGGACAAGGAAGGCAACGAGTTTAACAGGATCGTCTTTGCTGCAGATTATGCCTCGGGCAATAACGCCATCGGCGGCGGCGGCTTTGGTCTATATTACTATTTTACTAAAGACATATCCCTACTGACCGGGCCCGTATGGTTCAACGATCAAGGCATCAATGGTAAATGGAAATGGACTACACAGCTCGATATAAATGTACCGGTGTTCGGTAAATAGTAAGAGAAGTTTCGATATCCACCCTTACTAATTCAGGAATATAGCTGTCGCCGGCTCGCGGCGACAGCGCCATAGGAGGTTAAAATGAAAAGTTTAATAAGTATCCTGATAATGATCATGTGTCTGGTTTTTGCAGCAAACCTGCCGGCCTTCGCGGAAGAACCGGCGCCGGGGCAGGCGGCAACTGCCGCAACACAACCGGCGGCCATAGTTCATGAGGCCGTAGCGGCGGCACCAGCAGCCGTCACTCAAAAGGAGCTGGATGCGCTGAAAAGCTCCATGCAGACGGGCATGGACACAGCCTGGGTGCTGTTTACCGCGTTTCTTGTCTTTTTTATGAATCTGGGTTTTGCCATGGTGGAATCGGGATTATGCCGGGCGAAGAACGCGGTGAACATCCTGGCAAAAAACTTTATCGTATTTGCCATCGCTTCGGCATCCTTCTGGGTAATCGGCTGGGGACTCATGTTCGGAAACGGCAATCCCTTTATGGGGCTTGAAGGTCTTTTCTTTGCGGGCGGCGCTGATAATAGCCCGGCTATGGGCGAGGCCTACAAGGGCGCTTACACCGCTCTTAACTGGACCGGCGTGCCTATGTGGGCAAAATTCTTTTTCCAGTTGGTGTTCGCCGGTACCGCTGCCACCATAGTTTCGGGAGCTGTGGCGGAGCGCATCAAATTCCACTCCTTTATCTTCTTTTCGTTCGTCCTGGTGGGCATCATGTACCCAATCACCGGTCACTGGATCTGGGGCGGCGGCTGGCTGCAGTCCCTGGGGATGTTCGATTTCGCCGGTTCCACAGTGGTTCACTCCGTGGGTGGTTGGTCGGCTCTCGCCGGCGTGATCCTTCTCGGTTCCCGTCTGGGCAAGTACCGTGCCGACGGTTCGGTCAATCCCATCTTCGGGCACAACATGTCCATGGTAACTCTGGGGGGATTAGTACTCTGGTTCGGCTGGTTCGGGTTCAATCCCGGCTCCACCATGGGCGTGGGCGACGGTAGTGCCATTGCGCACATCGCCGTGACCACCAATACCGCCGCCGCAATGGCTATCCTCAGCTCAACCGTCACCTCGTGGTTGCTGCAGAAGAAACCCGACCTCTCCATGATCATCAACGGCGCCCTTGCCGGTCTGGTCGCCATCACGGCGCCCTGCGCCTTCGTAAGCGTCGGATCGTCGGCCATCATCGGCCTTATCGCCGGCGTACTTGTAGTATTCGCGGTATTTATGTTCGACAAACTGAGGATTGATGATCCCGTTGGCGCCCTCTCGGTTCACCTGGTGAATGGTGTCCTCGGGACGCTCGCAGTGGGATTCTTTGCCCAGGACAAGATCACAGGGACGGCCACCGGCAACGGTCTTTTTTTCGGCGGTGGCTTCAAGCTTCTGATCTCGCAATCCATCGGCGTGGTGGCGGTCGGTGTCTTTACGTTCCTTGTTGCGCTCGCGGTATGGTATGTGATCAAGCAGGTTATGGGAGTCCGTGTATCCCGTGAGGAGGAGATCGCCGGCCTGGATCTCAGCGAGCACGGCATGAAGGGCTATCCTGACTTTCAGGGATTCCTTACTAAGTGATAACTGCAGCGTGTTACCAATTAAAATGAGAGGAGAACTAAGTATGAAACTTATAATAGCAATAGTTCAGCCTGAAAAGCTGACCGATGTCAAGTATTCGCTGACCGAGTCAAAAGTGGGGAAGATGACTGTCTCCAGCGTTATCGGATGCGGTGCTCAGGGTGGATATACGGAATCCTACCGCGGCGCCGTTACCGAGGTAAACCTCCTGGACAAGGTGCGCTTCGAAATCGCCGTTAATGATGAGTTCGTAAAACCCGCCGTCGATGCGATAATCAAAGGCGCCCGAACCGGTAAGATCGGCGACGGTAAGATATTCGTGGTTCCCCTGGAGGAGTGCATCAGGGTGCGCACCGGCGAGACGGGAACTAAGGCAATAGGCTGAATGCGTCGCGCAGGTGAAGGGAGAAGTCCGAACCATCAAGGGGCTTACCCGGCAATGGAGTGGCAAAGAAGTGACGGTAAGGCTGTTGACGAAAGTAAAAATAGAGATTGTGTTAAGTAGGGGGCGAATGTCCAATTTTGCCCCTTACCTAATTATTTAAAAAACATAATGGCCGATAAGGTAATGACCTATCGCACCACGGTCAAGGAAATTGCCCGGCAGAATGGCGTCTGCGCCACGTTCATGCCCTAACCCATCTTCGGCCAGAACGGCAGCGGGATGCATACCCACCAGTCTCTTTTTAAGGGAAATAAAAACGCCTTCTTCAAAGGAAGCGACAAATATCATCTCTCTGATATAGCCAAGAGCTACATCGCCGGATTGATGACCCATGCCCCGGAGATCACCGCCGTCTGCAATCAGTGGGTCAACTCATACAAACGGCTTGTTCCCGGTTATGAAGCGCCGGTCTATGTTTCCTGTGCCCGCCGCAATCGCTCGGCCATGATCCGCCTCCCCATGTACAAACCGGGCAAGGAAAGGGCGACGCGCATCGAATACCGGTCACCTGATCCCGCCTGCAATCCCTATCTGGCTTTTGCCGTCATGCTGAGGCGGGCATGCAGGGCATTATGAATAAATATCCCCTGTCTGAACCGATTGAAGAAGATATCTTCGAGATGGATGAGAAGGCACGCGAGAAAGCCGGCATCACCTCGCTGCCGGGAAGCCTCTACGAAGCCCTGGTGGTCGCATTATGATATATCTTCGATGAAAATCTTCGATCAATTACCGGAAGACCGTATGACACTGCACACAGCTATTGTCTATCGTCGCGGAAAGACTTTGCGTTCGCGTCTTATCCTTCTCCCTTATGGCTTTTGCTAATTCGGCGAGATTTTTCCTGTAGCTATCGGCCTGTTCTTTAAATTTTTCCGTCATTTCAGAATTCTTATGAAGCTTGAATCCCTCCAAGGCGCTTGCGGTCTTTTGCATCCCTTCGAGGGCCGTGCTGGCCGCCGCAAAATCCCCGGCTTCCAGACTTTTTTTGCAGGCCGTCCATTGTTTGTTCGTTACCGACATGGCATTATGCTGCCACCGCATCGCCGGCGTCAGGACGTGTTTATGTTCAGGGGCAGCGGCAAGGGCAAATCCGGCTACCCCCACGATAAAGGAAATAATCATCAATGGTTTCATCTAAAAATACCTTTCACCCTCCCCCTCACCCCCTCCCCTTGAGGGAGGGG
>DATESZ010000060.1:0-8627 GCA_035283845.1 Syntrophales bacterium
CGACGGCGTCGCTGAAGTCATAGTGAAAATGCCCCTTGGTAAGCGTCGGACAGGCGGTCGGCTCAACTCCCACCAGCCGAACTTTCTTGCCGTTGACCTTGTCCATGAGGAACGGCCCGGCTATCCCGCCGAAGTTGCTGCTGCCGCCGCAGCAGCCGATTACCACGTCGGGGTAGTCCCCCGCCATTTTGAACTGTTTCTGGGCCTCCAGGCCGATAATGCTCTGATGCAGCAGTACGTGGTTGAGCATTGAACCAATGGCGTGCCTGGTGTCCTCGCACGTCACCGTATCCTCGACTGCCTCGGAAGTGGCGATCCCCAGGGAGCCAAGGTTTTTAGGATCTTGCGTCAGGATGGCCCGCCCGACGTTGGTGGTGTTGGTAGGGCTTGACGCCACGTCGGCGCCGTAGACCTGCATGATGTTCTTGCGGTAGGGCTTCTGCTCGTAGCTTATCTTCACCATGTATACCTTTAGCTGGATACCGAATATATTGCAGGCATAGCTCAGGGCGCTACCCCATTGGCCGGCGCCGGTCGCGGTGGTGATACGCTTGGTCCCGGCCAACTTGTTGTAGTAGACTTGCGCTACCGCGGAGTTGGTCTTGTGGCTGCCTGACGGGCTCACTCCCTCATACTTGAAGTAAATCTTGGCCGGCGTCCCCAGCATCTGCTCGAAGCGGTGGGCCCGGCAAAGCGGTGAAGGACGCCACTGGGCGTAGATCTCCAGCACCGGTTCAGGGATATCGATCCAGCGCTTGGTACTTACCTCCTGCTCAATGATGTTCATCGGAAACAGCGGGGCAAAGTCCTGCGGGCCCACCGGTTGGCCGGTGCCCGGGTGCAATGGCGGCATGCAGGGATTTGGCATGTCTGCCGTGATGTTGTACCACTGACGCGGCATATCGCTCTCGTTGAGTTGATACCGGATGGTCTTATTCATGTTGTTTCCCCTGTTTTTGAATTTTATAAGAATCTTCGCCTAAAGTTACGAATTACTTCCTGTCTCCCTTTTATCTCTGATTTACCTTTCGCAGAGATTGCTAACATACTTTAAGTTAGAACTCAAGTTTCGTAAGTGCAAAATATTCGCAATATATTGTAGTTATTAGCGGTATAGCGAAATAAAGTACGATATATAGGTGTTGTTATCAAAAAAAGCGCCTTGACGTGCACGCCTCGCAGGGGTACGGTCGCACACAATACGAGTGTGAGCAGGGAGGTTTAACCATGAGGCAGTTTAAGGTAAAGACGTCTTCAAGAACTGAATTGATCGACATTACTGCCATAATTACGGCCATTGTAAAAGAGGAAAAAATGAAAAGCGGGCTTTGCCATGTTTTTGTTCCCCATACGACGGCCGCAATAACGATCAATGAAAATGCCGATCCCCATGTGCCGGAAGACATACTGACGTCCGTAGCCGGACTCGTGCCGCGAAATGGCTGTTACAGGCACGAAGAGGGGAATTCCGATGCACACGTCAAAGCGTCACTTTTCGGCTCTTCGGAGACAATAATTGTGGAGGAGGAGAGACTTGTCCTTGGCGTCTGGCAATCCGTTTTTTTCTGCGAATTTGATGGACCGAGGACGAGAAATGTTTTGGTAAAGCTGATCCTCACGGCATGAGTTCGGCCCCTTAAATCGTCGGGCAGGAGGCCAGCGCATCGACCATGGCCCCGTGTATTTTTCCATTAGAGGCCAGGATGTAACCTGTTTTCAGCCCATAGGAATTTCCAAGAAGGTCGGTGACGACTCCTCCGGCTTCATTGACCATCAACCAGCCTGCAGCCGTATCCCAGGGCATCAGCTTCAATTCCCAGAACCCGTCAAACCTGCCCGCCGCCACATAGGCAAGATCAAGAGCAGCGGAGCCCGCCCGGCGAATTGCCTGGGCCTTTTTTGCCATCCCGATAAAGTAATTGATATTGTTATCCTTGCTTGCCCGTATATCGTAGGGAAAACCCGTAGCGAGAAGGCTTCGTGACAGGTCATCTATTTTCGACACTTCAATCGGCTTGCCGTTCAGAAAAGCGCCGCCGCCTTTTTTAGCGGTGAACATTTCATTCATTACGGGGTTGTAGATTGCGCCGATAAGGATTTCCGACTTTATTTCCAGGGCCAGGGATACGCAGAAAACCGGGTAACCATGGGCGTAGTTGGTGGTGCCGTCCAAGGGGTCGATAATCCAGCGGTGATCCGAACCATAATCATATCCAGATGATTCTTCCGTCAGGATGTCGTGACGGTTGAATTCCTTTTGTATCCGGTGAACGAGTAATTTTTCAGACATCAGGTCGGCTTCCGTTACAATGTTGATTTCTCCCTTGAAGTCGATCCTGTGTTTTTCGGTCAGCTTCTTCAAGAGAAGGCTTCCGGCTTCCCTGACAATGGTTTCGGCAAATTTCAGATAATCCTTCGTCATATATACCTCACTGTGGTTTTAACATGCTACCGATGAAGGGCAACTTTACCATATGAATTTTTTTCGACGTCGTCAAAATGTTTTTATTGCTTGCCAGAGTAATAAATGTTAAAAGCATGCCGACTTCGGAAGGCAGGTCTTGATAGATGGAGGCTCAATCTCGACAGGAGAATTCCGGCAGGGGCGGCGGGGAAGGGGGCGTTGACTTAAAAGCCCTCAGAGAGGCCCGCGGCCTTACCATTAATGACATTTATCAGGCTACCAGAATCAGTTTCGTGAACCTGGATTCGTTAGAAAAAGAGGAATTTCAACATCTTCCGCCGCCGATTTATACGAAGGCCTACATCAATGCTTATGCAGAACTGCTGGATATAGACGCAAAACAGATTATAATCCGTTACGACAAATATTTAGCGGCTGTAGCAAGGGCAGACGATGATGAACCCTGTCAGCTTACTGACGGAGGCGGTTTTTTTTCTAAAAGGGTTGTTATTACCGCATCAATACTGGCAGCTTTTTTCTCTGCCGGTTTTTATATTTACTTCTATTCCAATTTTCAGGCATCCGATGTGCTGACAACCGTTTCACTATTCGTTCAGCCGCAAGACAGTCCTGTGGAGGCGGTGAAGAATAATTCAGCAACAGAAAACCAGGGAATAGCTTTACAGACAGAGCCCGGAGGAGCGGCAGAAAATGAGCAGATGCAGGCAGAAACTTCTGTACCTGCCGCCGGTGACGAAATCCATAAGGATATAGATGGGGGGAATATAAATGCTTCCCCGGTTACTCCTGCCTCGTCAAACCTCCTGATCGTCAGAGCAAATGCAATGACTTGGCTGAGGATCGGCGAAGGCGATAAAAAACCCTATCAGATCCTCATGAAACCTGGTGAACAGGTTGAACGTTCTGCCCCTCAATTTACCATTGACGTAGGCAATGCGGCGGGGATCACTATTGAGTTTCAAGGAAAAACGATGGAATCCTTGGGCAAATCAGGCGAAGTTGTCCATTTGCGCCTGCCCTAGGAAGGGTAGCTAACATCCTATAGGTTATAGGCAATTGGCCTGTAGTTAACGAGTTTGACAGATATTTCCTCCCGTTGTAAGTAAGCACGGGGTCGCAAACCCCGGAAAGAGAGGTTCATATGTTTGGTATAGGAACGCCTGAATTGCTGGTTATCCTGGTTATCGTATTGATCATTTTTGGGGCGGGCAAGCTTCCGGAGATCGGCGGCGCCATTGGAAAGGGCATAAAAAATTTCAAGAAATCCTTCCGCGAGGATGAAGAAATTGATGTCACACCGGATAAAAAAAAGATTGAACCCAAGTAAAGAGGGCTTTTTCAGTGGGACCTGTTTCGATGGCGCCGGTAAAAGGTTTCCCTTAGAAGGGGACGTCATCTTCGGGCGTAGATTCGCCCTCAGCAAAAGCCGGCATTGAGTCGTAGCCCGGCACTTCATCAACTCTCCCCGTTCCTTTTGACTCCAGCATGCGCATGTTTGAAGCGATGATCTCGGTGGTATAGCGTTTGTTTCCTTCCTTATCTTCCCAGGAACGCGTCTGTATTCTTCCTTCGATAAATACCATTTTCCCCTTGGAAAGATATTTCCCCGAGATTTCCGCCAGCTTTCCGAAGGTCACAATCCTGTGCCATTCTGTCTTCTGTATGCGCTCGCCGCTCTTGTCCTTGCGCGATTCATCGGTGGCCATGTTGAAATTTGTTATCATCAGGCCGTCCGGTGTGTATCTGACTTCCGGATCTGCCCCCAGTCTGCCTATCAGGATTGCCTTGTTGACCATCGTCTTTCCCCTTTCTTTTCCGCGTTTAATTTATATGAAAATACCCCCCTTCCTGTATCCCTCCCCCTCGACGGGGGAGGGAGGGGTGGGGGTGATTTTCATCCTTCGTTGTGCCCGACCCGGGCATGGGGGTTAGTTGAGTTGAAGGATACACAATTTATTGTTGCTTGGCAATATTTTAGTAGTGTTATACCTATTACGTAATGATAATAAACATATTGTCGGTATATTTTCAATAATAGCTTTGACTTTGATCATTAATCAGCATAGGATTAACCATATTTTTCCAAGACCGATATTAGTCAGGCAGGGGTAAGGTATTACGCATATTAATTTGTGCAATGGATCAATAAAGGGCTGATTTGACGATGACCAACAACGGACAAAACGGAAAATCTCTCGAATCCTGGATCTGGGACGCTGCCTGTTCCATTCGCGGCGCAAAGGATGCGCCCAAGTTCAAGGACTACATCCTCCCGCTAATCTTTACCAAGCGCCTGTGCGATGTCTTTGATGACGAACTGAACCGCATTGCAGAAAAAGTCGGCTCGCGCGCCAAGGCGTTCAAGCTGGTGAAGCACGACAAGAAACTCGTCCGCTTTTACCTGCCGCTGCAACCGGCCAATCCCGACGACGCCGTCTGGTCCGTCATCCGCACGCTTGCGGACAAGATTGGCGAGCAACTCACCACCCGCCTCCGGGCTATAGCGGATGAAAACACGCTGCTCAAGGGCATCATTGACCGCGTGGACTTTAACGCCACCACCCACGGCGTGCGCGACATTGACGACAACCGCCTCTCTAACCTCATCGAGCGCATCAGCGAAAAACGCCTCGGCCTCGGCGACGTGGAGGCGGACATCATCGGACGCAGTTACGAATATCTCATCAGCAAGTTCGCCGAGGGCGGCGGGCAGAGCGCGGGCGAGTTCTACACGCCCGGCGAGGTGGGCGAGATCATGGCGCTCATCATGGACCCCGAGCCGGGCATGACCTGCTACGACCCCACCTGCGGCTCCGCCGGCCTGCTCATCAAGTGCGAGCTGGCGCTGGAAGAAAAGATGCGAGCCAAGCTCCCCTCGCCCTCTGGGAGAGGGGACTCTCTTTCTCCCTCTCCCTTGACGGGAGAGGGCTGGGGTGAGGGTGTGAAATATGCCCCGCTCAAGCTCTACGGCCAGGAATCCACACCCACCACCTGGGCCATGGCAAACATGAACATGATCATCCATGACATGGAGGGCCAGATCGAGATCGGAGACACCTTCCGCCATCCCAAATTCCGCAAGGGCTACCGCCTCCAGACCTTCGACCGCGCGGTGGCCAATCCCATGTGGAACCAGACCGAGTTCACCGAGAAGGATTACGACGCCGACGAACTCGACCGATTCCCCAAAGGCGCGGGCTTCCCCGGCAACAAGGCCGACTGGGGCTGGGTGCAGTACATCCTTGCCAGTCTCAATGCGAGCAAGATCGGTTCGACTGAATGGATTCCTATTGTTTCTGCGACTGGTGTTGATGAAAAGTTTCTGTATTTTCTACTGTGGTCAGAGCATGTCATGCCCAAGGTCAAGACGCTTGTTTCTGGATCAACACCAAGTAGGCAGCGCGTTGACCCACGTTCCTTTTATCGGCTCGAAGCTCCTCTTCCACCCCTCATTGAGCAGCGGAAGATTGCGGGGGTGTTGGGGCTGGTGCAGCGGGCGATGGAGCAGCAGGAGCGGCTGGTCGCGCTGACCACGGAACTGAAAAAGGCGCTCCTGTACCAGCTCTTCACCCAAGGCCTCCACGGTGAATCCCAAAAACAAACCGAAATCGGCCCCGTGCCGCAGAGTTGGGATCCGACACCATTGGGCAAGTGCTGCGACATCGTTAGTGGTTCCTTGTCATATACAGATTTTCTGAAGATTGCGTCAGTGGATGACGGTGACGTGATCGAGTGCATGGGAGTCAAAGTCTCCGACATGAACCTGCCGGGTAATGAGAACAAGTTTGTCACTGCCAACGCAGTGCGCCGCATCCTGTTGGCGACGGCGCATCGCAAATTGATTCCACCCAACACGGTCGTCTTTCCGAATTATGCGTTTATGGACGGTCCCTCTCAAGTATCTCGATCATCAGGGGCTTGTGTCAGCATGGCGGGAAGCGCTTCTGGCGCAGAAGGTCTTAATCGGACCGGAGACCGACCGCAAACGGGCGGCCGGTTAGCTCTGGTGCCGTGAGGCGTCAATAAAGGCAATCATGGATTCTTCTTCAATAATAATAGGCTTTATATCAGGATCAATTGGTTTTGGCTATTTCATGTATGGAAAAAAACGATCTAAAATAGTTCCATTTATATCCGGCGTCGGATTGTTCGTTGTTCCATACGCAATTGACAATTCAACATTATTAATTTTAGCTTGTCTTGCTCTGATGATAGCTCCCTTCATAATTCATAATTAAATTATAATATTGGCATTGAAGGGCGCACATGTTGAAAACAGACGCTATTGCCAATATCGGGAAAATAATCTATGACGATTTCGTGAAAAGTTCATTTGCTTAAGTGGAAAGGACAGAACGTAAAAAAATAATGGATATTCATTTCCGTGATCAGAAGCTTGTTCCCTTGTGGGACAAGATAAAAAAGGGGGATAGGCTTACTCTTGACGACGGGCTGGCATTATTCCGTACGGACGATCTTATTGCTTTGGGGAAAATAGCCGCCGAGGTTCAGCGAAGAATGAACGGCGACGTCGTGTATTTTGCCGTTAATCAGAAGATCGAGCCATCGAATATCTGCGCCCTCTCGTGCCGGGTCTGCAATTTTTCCGTAAGGGAGGGACACACCGGCGCTTACGATATGACTATTGACGATATAATCGGCAAGATAACGCCCGATATTCGCGAGGTGCACATAACCGGTTCCCTGCACCCGCACCGTCCCTGGGAATACTATTTAGACATGATAAGCCGCATAAAAAAAGAATTTCCCCAAACGAACGTGAAGGCCTTTACCGCCGTGGAAATAGACTTTTTTCATAAGAAGTTCGGACTATCTGTAGAGGCGATCTTGAAACAGCTTAAAGAAGCCGGCCTGGACTCCCTGCCCGGCGGCGGCGCCGAGGTGTTTTCGGAACGAATCCGCAGACAGCTTTTCCCCCGTAAAATAGGGGCTAAAGCATGGCTTAATATACATAAAACCGCCCACCGTCTTGCCATCCCGACAAACGCTACGTTGCTTTATGGTCATATTGAGACTTACGAAGAACGGCTTCTGCATATGATCGCCCTTCGCGAAGTACAGGACGAGACAGGCGGATTCCTATCCTTTATTCCCCTGGCTTTTCAATCTGGGAATAGCGGGATAAAGCCTGAAGGTGAATCCACTTCTGCTATTGATGACTTAAAGACGATTGCCCTCTCCAGGATCATGCTGGATAATTTCCCCCACATCAAGGCTTACTGGGTAATGCTTACGGAAGAGGTGGCCGCCGCTGCGCTCAGCTTCGGAGCCGACGACCTGGAAGGAACGGTAGGCGGCGAAAGGATTGCCCACGATGCCGGCGCCGTGAGCCCCCTTTCGCTGGCAAAAGACCGCCTTATCAGCATCATCGGAGACGCGGGGAAGATTGCCGTTGAACGGGATGGTTATTACCGTCCCCTTGATATCCATGGGAAAAACGTCATAGGGAAAATTCCCTATCTTAATTCCGTCCCTTTTTATAGTTATTTTGAACAGGGCAAGTTCAAATTGCTGCCCGCAGCGCCCCGGTACATGGGCATTCTGTCCAGGAAGGGCAAAATCGCTGCCGGCGCCTTATCTCTCATGGATTACCTTGCTCAGGAAGATGAACTCGAACTTATGGATTACTGCCTTGCCGTGCGCGGTGCGGTGAAAAGCGTAATGCTTTTCAGTCGTAGTAGATGGAAGGGGCTTGACGGTAAAAAAATAGGCATTACTGACGATACGGCCACATCGGTGCAATTGCTGCGCGTGCTCCTTGATAAAAAATACGGCATCAAAGCCGACCTTGTCCGTGTGAAGGCTTCCCATAGCGATTACAGGGGGTTTAACGCCGTCCTCCTCATCGGCGATGAAGCGCTGAAACGCTATAAATACAGTCTTCCGGGATTTAAGCATGTATTTGACCTCGCTACGGAATGGTTGGACTGGCAGGGACTTCCCTTTGTCTTTGCCGTATGGGCCCAAAAAAAGTTGCTTTCCCGTGATAGCAAACGGAAGCTTAAGGAAATAATCCGGAAATCTTTGGAAAAGGAGGAGCAGGAGCCCTCTGCAGCCGGCACATTGCACGGCCGCCGTATCGGTCTGACGCCAGATGAAACAATGGATTATCTCGACGGATTCACTTTCTATATCGGAAGACCGGAAAGGAAGGCGATAAGCGTCTTCAGGCAACTGGTAA
>DATESZ010000061.1:0-7307 GCA_035283845.1 Syntrophales bacterium
AAACTCCGAATGCCGATAACTTTAATTACAGGAGTCAGACTACGGGAGATAAGTTCCGTGGTCGAGAGGGAAACAGCCCAGACCGCCAGCTAAGGTCCCTAATACATGCTAAGTGGAAAAGGATGTGGAAACGTACAGACAACCAGGAGGTTGGCTTAGAAGCAGCCATCCTTTAAAGAAAGCGTAATAGCTCACTGGTCAAATGAGTCTGCGCCGAAAATTCAACGGGGCTAAAGCATGTAACCGAAGCTGCGGATTTGCGCCTAAGGCGCGAGTGGTAGGGGAGCATTCCATGGTAGGTTGAAGCCGGATCGTAAGGACCGGTGGACGAGATGGAAGAGATTATGCTGACATAAGTAGCGAAAAAGTCTGTGAGAAACAGACTCGCCGAAAACCCAAGGTTTCCTGAGTAAAGCTAATCTTCTCAGGGTTAGTCGATCCCTAAGCCGAGGCCGAAAGGCGTAGGTGATGGGAAACAGGTTAATATTCCTGTACCACTGGATCAGCGTTTGAGTGATGAGGGGACGTAGAAGGGTAGACCATCCAGGTGCTGGACGTCCTGGTTTAAGCCGGTAGGGGGGGATTCTAGGCAAATCCGGAATCTCATTCAACCCCGAGAGGTTATGAGGAGAGATTTTATCTCGTAAACTGGTTAATCCCATGCTACCACGAAAAGCCTCTAGCGAGTTGATTTAGTGATCGTACCGTAACCCGACACAGGTAGGTAGGGAGAGTATCCCGAGGCGCTTGAGTGATCCCTCGTTAAGGAACTCGGCAAAATTACACCGTAACTTAGGAAGAAGGTGTGCCCCGTTAGCGCGAAGCGATTCGCACGTGGAGCGCGAGGGGGTTGCAGTGAAAAGGCCCAAGCGACTGTTTAGCAAAAACACAGGTCTCTGCTAAGTCGTAAGACGATGTATAGGGACTGACGCCTGCCCGGTGCTGGAAGGTTAAGGGGATTTGTTACCCCGTATTTAATACGGGGGAAGCTTTGAACTGAAGCCCCAGTAAACGGCGGCCGTAACTATAACGGTCCTAAGGTAGCGAAATTCCTTGTCGGGTAAGTTCCGACCTGCACGAATGGCGTAACGATTTGGGCGCTGTCTTGACGAGGAGCTCAGCGAATTTGATAAACCGGTGAAGAAGCCGGTTGCCCGCAACTAGACGGAAAGACCCCGTGCACCTTTACTATAGCTTGACAATGAACTTTGGGCTGGTTTGTGTAGGATAGGTGGGAGGCTGTGAAGTGAGGACGCTAGTTTTCATGGAGCCATCCTTGAAATACCACCCTGATTATTCCGGAGTTCTAACCTGGGCCCGTTATCCGGGTCAGGGACATTGTCTGGTGGGTAGTTTGGCTGGGGCGGTCGCCTCCTAAAGAGTAACGGAGGCGCGCGAAGGTTCCCTCAGACTGATTGGAAACCAGTCGTAGAGTGTAAAGGCATAAGGGAGCTTGACTGCGAGACATACAAGTCGAGCAGGTGCGAAAGCAGGTCTTAGTGATCCGGCGGTCCCGTATGGAAGGGCCGTCGCTCAACGGATAAAAGGTACGCCGGGGATAACAGGCTTATCCCCCCCAAGAGTTCACATCGACGGGGGGGTTTGGCACCTCGATGTCGGCTCATCGCATCCTGGGGCTGGATAAGGTCCCAAGGGTTTGGCTGTTCGCCAATTAAAGCGGTACGTGAGCTGGGTTCAGAACGTCGTGAGACAGTTCGGTCCCTATCTGTTGTGGGCGCAGGATATTTGAGAGGAGCTGTCCCCAGTACGAGAGGACCGGGATGGACGAACCTATGGTGTTCCAGTTGTCGTGCCAACGGCATCGCTGGGTAGCTAAGTTCGGAAGGGATAACCGCTGAAAGCATCTAAGCGGGAAGCCCCCCTCAAGATAAGATATCCCTTTCGATGGAGACATCGAAACTGAAGACCCCTTGAAGACCACAAGGTTGATAGGTCAGGTGTGTAAGTGCAGTAATGTACTGAGCTAACTGATACTAATTGGTCGTGAGGCTTGACCATAATTTTATTTTTCCTTAAGCGCGCATTCATGATGTGTAATTGTCTTAATAAATTATAATTATTTCGGTGGCTATAGCGGAGAGGTCACACCCGTTCCCATTCCGAACACGGAAGTTAAGCTCTTTTGCGCCGATGGTACTGCACGGGCGACTGTGTGGGAGAGTAGGACGCCGCCGGAATTTAATAAAAAGCCCCCTTCCTCATATGAGGAAGGGGGCTTTTTATTAAAGGATGTGGTATACTGTATTATCAGAAGATAACCATGCCGCGATGGCGGCTTACCTGAATAGACTGCCGGCGATGACAGGCCATGATACGATACCGTGTTTTTGATCATACCGCCGATCTTGGGATTCAGGTCTTTGGCAGGACCGTCGAGGAGATCTTCGTCAACGGCGCCCATGCCCTCTTTCATCTGATTGCCGATCTGGATCAGGTGCAGTTGACTGAGGAGCGTATTATCACCGCAGCCGGCACAGACAGAAATGAGCTATGGGTCAATTACCTACGCGAGTGCCTCCATGTTTTCAATGGTGAAGGATTATTGATGCGTGAGTGTGTTATCCTGTCTCTTGACCAGTCAAATGTAACGGCCCGGCTGCGGGGAGAAATCCTTAACCATAACCGGCAGCAGATCAAGCAGGAAATTAAGGCAGTGACCTATTATCAGGCTTCCGTCAGGAAAACGAAACGAGGCTGGATTGGGAAGGTGATTTGCGATGTCTAAAGACAAGTTGGAATTAAGAAAACTGGATGCTAATCGCTGGGAAATTCCTCAAGTAGGCGGAATGAGGGTGCCGGGGATCATTTACGCGAATGAATCCTTGTTAAAAGATATTACCATGGATGAAAGTCCCCGGCAGGTGGCCAACGTGGCGCACCTTCCAGGGATTGTCCGGTATTCGCTAGCCATGCCTGATATGCACTGGGGTTATGGTTTCTCCATTGGGGGAGTGGCGGCTTTTGATTTGCAGGGAGGAGTTGTGTCTCCTGGCGGCGTCGGTTATGACATCAACTGCGGTTGCCGGCTGATGACGACGAAACTAACCTGGGACGACATCCAGTCTCACCTCAAGGAGCTGATTGTCGCCCTGTTTCAGAATATTCCCACTGGTGTAGGTTCTAAAGGCAATCTTACACTTTCTATTCAGGATGAAAAGAAGGTGTTGCAACAGGGTGCGCGCTGGGCTGTGGAACAGGGGTATGGCTTCCCGGAGGATCTGGAGGCTACGGAAGACGGCGGCGTAATCAAGGACGCCGACCCAGATAGGGTCAGCGATAGGGCGAAGGAAAGGGGGCGGCCGCAATTGGGCACCCTCGGATCGGGCAACCATTTTCTGGAAATCGAGGTGGTAGAAGAAATTTTTGACAATACAGCCGCTGCGGCCTTCGGTCTGGAAAAGGGGCAGATCGCCGTTATGATCCACAGCGGCTCCCGCGGACTAGGCTACCAGGTCTGCGACGATTATCTCGCCGATATGGTGCGAAATATGGCCAAACTGGGCATATCCCTTCCCGACAGGCAACTGGCCTGCGCTTACCTGGATTCGCAGCAAGGCAAAGATTATCTTGCGGCCATGGCTTGCGCCGCCAATTATGCCTGGGCGAACCGCCAGATGTTGATGCACTGGACAAGAGCAATTTTTTATCGCACCCTGGGAAAGTCCCCTCGCGAGATCTGCATGCGTCTCCTCTATGACGTTTGTCACAACATCGCCAAGATCGAAAGATTTCCCATTTCCGGCAAGGAAGTTGCCCTCTGCGTCCATCGCAAGGGCGCAACCCGCGCCTTCCCTCCCGGCCATCCCTCCCTGCCGGAAAGGTACCGCTCCGTGGGACAGCCTGTCCTGATACCCGGTGACATGGGCAGCGGCGCCTATGTGCTTGCGGGGACGGAAAAGGCCTTTCAGGAAACCTTCGGCAGCACCTGCCACGGCGCCGGACGGGTGATGAGCCGTACCCAGGCGACCAAGGTCAGCCGCGGCAGATCCATTTCCAGAGAGATGGCCGCAAAAGGCGTAATCGTTATGGCAAGCAGCAAGGGCACTCTTACAGAAGAACTGCCGGAGGCTTACAAAGACCTCGACGAGGTAGTGGGGGTAGTGCACAACGCCGGCATCTCCCGGAAGGTGGCCAGACTGCGCACCCTCGGCTGCATCAAGGGGTAAGAGATAAGGAAGGATAAGATTGTTAATCAGCGGCCTAACGTAAGAACATTCCGATTGGCAAAGCGATGCCAGGCATTAAGGAGGTGAACGGCGATAATCGCCATGAGCAGCCTGGGCACGTAAAGCCAGAAGGCGCTAAGTCCCAGGGCGACTAAAAGGAGCGTGTCCTCAATGAGAGAGTGATTGATGCCTATGGACAGGTGCAGCGTTTCAAGCTCCTCTTGGGAGAGAGTCCCCTCTCTGCTTTCTTCCATGATAATTGATCCTCCATAGGCCAGACCGAAAAATATGGCTGTTATCCAGAGAAAGGCAAGCTTCCGATCAAGTCCCATAACCTTGAGAAAAGGCGTAATCAAGGCGACAACATACTCTATCCTTCCGGAAGATTTAAGTATCTCCAGGAGGGTGAGGAGGCTTATGATAATCAGAAAAGCCTTTATGGTAAGCCGCGCGCTGTTTACAACCCAGGTCTGAAGCGTAATTGACAAAAGAGGACGCATGATAGTTGCCGTAGTGTCCGTGATAGTTGCCGCAGACGTTGGGTGGGCAAACCAGGGCGTAAGTAATATCAGGGTTATTATCGCGACACCGATGCGGCAGAGGGTGGCTTTCACGGGGTTAATTCCCGATTTCCCCTGTATGATCCCTTCCTGTACCAAATTGTGGGCCGTTAAAATAAAGATGCCGATCAGCGTCATCTGCTCCCGTGTCAAGGGCAGGGAAACCATGGCGGCGATCCCTCCGTATATTCCCGTCAGCATGCCGATGACTAGCGGCAAGGCGGCCTCGGCTGGCAGGTTTATGAGCCTCATGGCGGGTTGCAGCATCCCGTCCAGATGATTGAGCCAGCCGCTCCAGGCCAGAAGCGTCGTCAAGAACGAAATAGGGACAATGATTTGCATCATCCATAGGAAACTGTGCCAGCCTCGTCGCAGTCCCGATATCGTTCCCTGTTTTAACAGGTTGCCGTTTGATTCCACCATCCTTGCTCCATAGCAGAATTGCAAAGACGGTACAAGGTAGATTCGAAGGACATGCTCCGGGTAGTTCCCCGCGCTATGAACCGAGACTTGACTTTTAGCGTGCAGATGTAAATAATAAAGGCAACTGCTCAGGTAGATAGGCTGAGTAAGACAGTGAGAACACTTCAGCCAAACCACCTGAGCAGTTACTCAAGAGAAAGCAAGGGGCAGATACCTTCAGGAAGAGACATGGGACAGGAAGATATGGTTATAAGGTGCCTCAACTGTGGCACTAAGAATCGAATCCAGAAAGAGCGCATGGGCAACCATCCCCTTTGCGGGCGCTGCCATTCCCATCTTGATGACATGATTATCCGGTGCTTGGCTTGCGGCAAGAAAAACCGCATGCCTGAAAATCGTCTTAACGATCGTCCCCTTTGCGGTAGCTGCAGCGCTCCTCTCGTTGTCGGGGTGACTCAGTTTTCTCCCATATATATAACTGATGGAACCTTTAACAGAGAGGTGCTGGCCTACCAGGGCGCTGTCCTGGTAGATTGCTGGGCGCCCTGGTGCGCGCCCTGTCGTCTTTTGGCGCCCATTCTCGATGAACTGGCCTCCAAATACGCCGGGGGGGGGGTCAAGATTGCCAAACTCAATGTGGACGAGAACCCCTTAACTGCGTCACAATATCATATCCACAGCATTCCTACCATGCTTCTCTTCAAGGAAGGCATCCTTGTCGGCAGTCTTACAGGCGTGAAAACCAAGGAAGAGATAGAAATAAATCTTCTGGCAATTATGAAAACAAATTAGCGTAACAGCTTTTCTCTCTTGTCCAATTGCAACTCTAAATTTTTTAATAGTTGTAAATCCCCTTTCAATTGCTCATTTTCCTGCTGCAAAGCGGCAACCTCCGACTGATATTTTTCATTCAGGAGCCGGAGCTCTTTTTTCAGTAGTTCATTTTCCTGAATAGTTATTGTTTTGTCGGCTAAAAGCTTTTTAGCCATATCCTGTTCAGTGCGTAGCTTCTCGCGGTAGGAATTCATTTCCCCTATAAGGCGTAGGGCCGCACGGGCAGCGTCCCGCCATTTACTGTCCGGATAGCTGTTAAGCAGCGTTTCCAAGGTATGACTGGCCAAAACATATTCGTTTTCATTTGCCGGGTCCGCAAGCTGATGGAGTCCCCTAATAAAAAGCTCCTCATCCTTATAGGGTTTGCCGAACAGAGGCTCCCTGATAAGCGATTCATGTACCGTCGGTTGAGGAGATTTTGCCTGGTCAACGATGGGCTGAAGTGATTTAGTGCAGGCGCCCGTCAGGGTAACCAGTAAATAAAGAATGAACAAACGTTTTTTATACATCTGTCAATACCCCAATCTCCGCGAGTTTTTTTAGACATTCCCGCTTGACATAGTTGCTGCCCGGTAAAGATTTTGCGTATTCCTTTAATTTAGCTGCTTCTGCCGCCATATCCAGCGGATTGCTGAAGCGGCTGCCGTCATCGGTTACGATGGCGATCGTCATGGTAATAAACGGGAAATCACGCATTGTCCCGCTCCTGTCTTTTCCAGTGAAGAACCCCTTTTGTATGTCCTCATTGGAATAGAATTTTAAGCTGGACTGGTCAAACTCTTTAATAATAGACTGACATATCGCTTCTGCCTTCCCTGGTTCGGCGGTGATGATGAAGTCGTCCCCGCCGATATGGCCGATAAAAAAATTATGATCGTCAAGTATTTTTGCCTGTTTCATGATGATGAGTCCTACTTCCTTTATAACTTCACTGCCCCAGGCGTAGCCATAATGGTCGGCAAAGGGTTTGAAGTTATCCAGATCCACGTGGCAGATGGAAAAACGTTTTTTTTCTGCAAGGCATTTTTGAATGTGCGTTTCTATGGCCAAATTGCCGGGAAGCCCCGTAAGCGGGCTCGCATCTCGGTGGAAAGCCTCAAGTGCCTTGAGACGTTCGGCCATAACCATGAAGGCGTTAGCGAGACTCCCGATGGCATCCTGTCGGTTCATGTTGAGATCGTTTTTGAATTTCCCTTCGGCGATCAGCGCCGTTGCTTTCTCCAATTTCTTAAGGGGACGGGCAATGTTATAAGTAATGAGAACGGCAAGGGAAAATCCCGCAATCAGGCTGATGATACTAAGG
>DATESZ010000062.1:0-7614 GCA_035283845.1 Syntrophales bacterium
CCCCGTCGAGGGGGAGGGAGGGGTGGGGGGGATTTTCATATAAACTAATCATATTGTGCAAATAAATCATGACTTTCCGCAGGCTTTACCGGGTCGTCCATTCTGAATGACCTCCTGTGGATCTTGCACAACCCGAATTTCCTGATTGCTGCCCTGTGTTCCTCCGTTCCGTAGCCCTTATTTTTTATAAAATTGTACTGGGAAAACTGGTGATGATACATCTCCATGATCCTGTCTCTTGACACCTTGGCAATGATCGACGCGGCTGCTATGGAGATGCTGCGGGAGTCGCCTTTAATTATTGTTCTCTGGGGTATGGCAAGAGGAAGAGAGTGGATGCCGTCGATTAGAAGTAAGTCAGGAATAGGAGAAAGTTCCGTAAAGGCTTCTTTCATGGCCATTAAGGTGGCCCGAAGGATATTAACATCATCAATTACGGGCGCCTCGATCACGCCCAGACCGATACTCAGGGCATCTTCCCTGATGACGCCATATAATTTTTCTCTTTTCTTAGGTGAAAGTTGTTTTGAATCGTTGATTTCCGGATTATCGTATTCACGAGGAAGGATGACGGCCGCTGCGACAATCGGACCTGCAAGCGGTCCGCGCCCCGCCTCATCGATACCGGCAATCAACTTGTAGCCACGCTGATAGGCGTTCCGTTCAAAACTGTTCATGAGAGGAAGCCTTGTTGCCCGGTAAACGCTTTATAACGACTATTTGGGAAAGAGAAAATCTAAGCGGTTTTTCTCAGTTCTTTAATCCTTGCTTTCTTTCCCCTGAGATTCCGGAGATAGTAAAGACGGGAACGTCTCACCCTGCCCCGGCTGACAACTTCGATCCTGTCTATAACGGGCGAATGAAGGGGGAATGTCCTTTCTACACCGATATTATAGGATACCTTCCGGACGGTAAAACTGGAACGGCAGTCGCCTCTTCTTTTACGGATCACGACACCTTCATAAGCCTGTATCCTTTGCTTCTGTCCTTCGGTAATCTTCACATACACCTTGACGGTATCACCGGCCTTAAAATCCGGAATATCTCCCCTCATCTGTTCTTTTTCCAGCATCTCAATGACATTCATCTAAAATTTCCTTTCCCAGCATGTTATCCTTATTGATATTAATCACCTCTTCCTTAAGTATCCGCATGTCTTCCTCGGACAGTTCCACCTTCTCCAACAAGTCACGGCGCCGCAGCCAGGTTCTTTTAAGGGCTTCCTTCCTCCGCCAAAATTGAATTTCTGCATGATTTCCGGAAAGCAGCGCCTCGGGCGTCTTCCAGCCTTTGTATACTCTGGGCCGCGTATAATGAGGGTATTCCAGAATTCCCATGGAGAAAGAATCAGCGGGAGCGGATTCGCTGTTTCCCAGAACACCGGGAATCAGTCGGGAAACGGCATCAACCACCACTAAGGCCGACAACTCTCCTCCCGTAAGTACATAGTCGCCGATGGAAATTTCTCTGTCCACCAGATGTTCCCTGACCCTTTCATCTACACCCTCATAATGTCCGCAGATAAGGACAATCCTGGAATAGCGGGATAGTTGTTCCGCTATTCTCTGATTGAAGGTTTCACCCTGAGGCGTAAGGAGAATTACAGACGCCTGTCCCTTGACGGGCGGCAAAGACGCCAATGCCCGATCAATCGGCTCCACCTTCATAACCATACCGCCCCCGCCGCCATAAGGGGCATCATCGGTAATTTTGTGCTTATCTTTGGCATATTGGCGGATATCGCAAAGCCGTATATCGATCAGTCTCTTTTCCTGGGCCCTCTTCAACAGGCTTGATTGCAAAGGGGAGGCAAACATTTCGGGAAAAATGGAAAGGACATCAAATACTATCATGACTTCAATTATATCCCTTCAAGCAGTCTGACTACCATTACCCCCTTTTCCGGATCAATTTTTCGTACCACTTCTTCAATGGCGGGCAAAAGAATTTCCCTTTCGCCTCCGGTACAAACATAGACGTCACTATCTCCCGCAGAAAATATCCGTTCCAATTTCCCGACCGGGCGTCCCTCTTCCGTAATTACTTCAAGGCCGATCAACTCCTGCCAGTAATATTCGCCTTCAGGCAAGGCCTTAAGTTTATCGGTGGGAATAAGCACCGGACAACCATTCAGAGCATATGCCTGCTCAACCGTTTCGATACCTTCCATCTCAAGATAAATATATCGTCCCTTTACCCTGAGAGATTTTAAGCTGTAAGAAACAGTTTCGTCATTCCTCTGCCGGATAGAGAACCTATCCAGGGATTCAAGGAGGTCGCCGGACTCCAGGTAGGACAGAACCTTTACGCTTCCTTTCAGGCCGTGGGGTTTGACAATCTTGCCTATTTCCAGGAAATCCATCCACTTACTCAATAATTTCTAAAACAGTTCTTTTCCGTATCTTTGTTGATGCTGCACTCAGAATTGTCCGCATTGCCTTAGCGGTTCTCCCCTGCTTTCCGATCACTTTACCCAGATCCTCTTTTGCCACTCTAAGTTCTATCACGGAAGTCTGTTCGCCGATTACTTCAGAAACCTCAACCACGTCGGGATTATCTACCAAAGCTTGAGCTATGTACTTGATCAACTCTTTCATCGCACAACCTCCACGGCTTTTCAATAAACAAACATAGATTGGATATCAACCAGTCATACCCTGCCCGTGATTCCCTTCTTCTCGAGTAAATGAGACACCGTCAAGGTCGGTTTGGCTCCTTTTGAAAGCCAATTGACGATGCGATCCTCATTCAGGGCAACTTCGGCCGGATCTTTCTGAGGGTTATAAGTCCCCACGATCTCTAAGAACCTTCCATCTCTGGGAGACTCTGAGCTACACACCACTATCCGGTAAAAAGGCCTGCCTTTACCACCCTTACGCGCCAACCTGATTTTAACCGCCATTACTTTTACCTGTCACCTCCTGAGAATTTTATATATGCCGCTCCCGCTTAATGTTACCCCTTTATAATTTGTGGAATGCTATGCTTAACACAGATTAATTCTTTTTAAAAGGGGAAATTGCCTCTTTTTAGAGATTTCATGCCGCCTTTTGTCGTCATTTTTTTCATTATCTTTCTCATTTCCGCATAATTTTTCAGTAGCCGATTGACATCCTGAACCAAAGTTCCACTCCCCCTGGCAATCCTTTTTCGTCTCTGTCCGTCTATAATCTGATAATTCAGGCGCTCTTTAATAGTCATGGAATCGATAATAGCGGTAATTTTAACGAGCTCTTTCTCATCAGGCGTTATCTGATTGACCGCCTTGATTTTGTTGAGGCCGGGAATCATGCCGATCATGTCCTGGAGGGAACCCATCTTGCGTATTTGTGCAAGCTGATTCTTGAAATCATCCAGAGTGAATTCGTTTTTCCTGATTTTTCTTTCCAGTTCCCTTGTTGCCTTTTCATCAACGGTAGCCTGGGCCTTCTCCACCAGTGTCAGGATATCGCCCATGCCCAGTATGCGGGAAGCCATGCGCTTGGGATGAAAGACCTCGAGGGCGTCAATCTTCTCGCCCGTACCGATAAATTTGATGGGTTTGCCGATTACCGCTTTCAGCGATAAGGCGGCGCCGCCGCGGGCGTCACCATCCATCTTGGTCATAATGACGCCATCGATGCCAAGAAGTTCATTGAACTTTCCCGCGACGTTAAGGGCATCCTGGCCGGTCATGGCATCGGCCACAAAAATAATTTCCGAAGGATTTATTGCCTCCTTGATCCGTATTAGCTCATCCATCATTTCCGTATCGATGTGCAGACGGCCGGCAGTATCGACAATGACCGCCTCATAGCCTCTGCGTTTGGCATCTTCCAGGGCCTCGAGGCAAATCGCAACGGGGTCGCGCAGATCCTGCCCGTTGAAGAAACCGGCGCCTGCTTTTTCTCCCAAAACTTTCAACTGCTCGATGGCCGCCGGTCTATAAATGTCGGCGGATACAAGGTATACTTTTTTACCGTCATGGGAAAGCGCATGGGCCAGCTTAGCCGCCGTCGTAGTTTTTCCGCACCCCTGAAGACCCACCATCATGATGGACGCGGGAATCCGCTCGCCAAATTTTATATAGCTGCCCGTACCCCCCATCAATTCCGTAAGCCGGTCATGAACGATCTTTACTACCTGCTGGCCGGGCGTGATGCTTTCCATAACTTCCCGCCCCACGGCCCGAACCCTTACATCCTCGGTAAAGTCTTTGACCACCTTGAAATTTACATCGGCCTCCAAAAGGGCAAGGCGGATTTCCTTCAGTGCCGCTTGAATATTTTCCTCATCAAGGTGGCCATATCCTCTGATTTTCTTAAAAACCTTCTCTAACTTTTCTGTAAGATTTTCTAACATAATTCACCAGAAATATCAGTCGGTTTGTAACTTTTTAAGCGCCGTCAATTTATATGAAAATATCCCCTCCCTGTATCCCTCCCCCTCGACGGGGGAGTGAGGGGTTGGGGTGATTTTCATCCTTCGTTGTGACCGACCCGGGCATGGGGGTTATTTGATGGGACGTACAATACAAGTTACGCCCTTAATCTTTTCCGACAAAACGCGCGCCGCGTTCATTGCCTCCTCCTTAGTTTCAAAACCTTCAATCACGACACGGGACCACTTGCCCTTTCCCGCTACTTCCGTCGTGGCAACGCGAGGTTTATACCCGAGAGGAATTATCTTATTCGATAACTCGTCCGCCTTATTAATGTTCTGAAAAGAACCGGCCTGCACTAAATATTTACCTCCGACGTTTGGGGGCTGAGCGCCATCTTCCCCGGCAACATCAGAAGGGGGCAACTTGCTTTCCTGCTTCTTCACGACCGGCAGGGTTGCCGCGGGTCTTGCTCCCGCATCTCCTCCAACGTCAACGGACTTCTCCTTGCCGTCCATATTACCGGATGGAAATGCGACCGGGGACGACTTCTTCTCTTCCAGCCCAGGGGACGCCGTTGATTCTTCTTCCTCAAGGGAGAGAGAATCAGGAAGGGAACCCGCGTCGCCCGCATCGTCCGGCAAGGGTGTTTTTTCTCCGCCGGGACTAATCCTCTCAGTATTTACTGCAGGACTATATAGCCGTTTGCGGATAATCTCCGGCAGCCCGGCGATCTTCTCCGGATAAGCATCAATATGCAGCCCCACCATGACACCGATAATAAAAACAAAAAATAGGAGCAGTGACATCCCCACAGCAAAGAACATTATGCCCGGTCTGCCCAAGCGGAATTCAAAATTTTTCAGATTCCTGGATGCCATGGTGTTTATTTATAAGTAAAAACAAAGTAAGCGCATCACATCTTTTCCGGCGCCGAAACCCCCAGTAAACTCAAAGCGTTTCTTAAAACGGAACGGAGGGATTTTACCAATAACAACCTGGCCTTGGTAAGTTCCTCGTCCCGAGACACTATCCTGTGTTTATTATAATAATTGTGAAAAATCCCCGCCAGATTGTTCAAGTAAAATGTAAGCCGATGGGGTTCAAGCGAGCGCGCCGCACCTTCAACGACCTCGGGAAAGCGGGCAATCGTCTTAATAATTGCCATTTCCTCGGGAAGATTAAGACGGTCCACATCAACGTCCTTAAAAAGGGGCGTTTCATAACCCTGGTCCCCGGCCGTGGTAAAAATGCTGCAAATGCGGGCATGTACATATTGCACGTAATATACCGGGTTTTCATTGGATTGTCTTTTTGCCAGTTCCAGATCAAAATCAAGGTGGCTGTCCGACCTCCTCATGAGAAAGTTATACCTGGCCGCATCCTTTCCTACCTCGTCCACCACTTCCTTCATGGTCACGAATTCTCCCGACCGCGTGGACATGGCCACCGGTTTGCCGTCTCGCAGCAGATTTACCAGTTGGACCAAAACTATTTTCAGGGAATCCTTTTCATGGCCCAGCGACTGAACAGCCGCCAGCATACGGGGAATGTAGCCGTGGTGGTCGGCGCCCCAGATATCGATTATCCTGTCGAAACCCCTGTCAAATTTATTTTTATGATAGGCGATGTCCGCAGCGAAATAAGTGGGCTCACCGTTTCTCCGGACAACGACCCTGTCTTTTTCATCTCCGAAAGCGGTTGTTTTAAACCAGCTCGCGTCACCTTCACGATAGATAAAGCCTTTTTCTTCCAGAAAGGCAAGAAGCTTTAACACTGCATCGTTTTTATAAAGTTCTTTCTCGCTGAAATAGCCATCGAAGACCACGGCAAAATCCCGCAGATCGGCCTTGATTCCCTCAAGAATCTCCCGGGCGGCATATTCCGTAAAATGCGGTATCGCTCCATCTTTCGTCAGCCAGTGGTCGCCCTCTTTTCGTAATATCTCCCGTGCCAGGTCTTTAATGTAATCTCCCTGGTAGCAGTCATCGGGAAAAGGGACCTTATCCCCCTGTAATTCCTGACAACGCAACAGGACTGACCTGCCGAGATTATTCATCTGGTTGCCCGCATCATTGATATAATATTCCCGAAATACGGAATAGTGCGATGCATCCAGAATATTGGCAATGACGTCACCCACGACAGCGCCGCGGGCATGGCCGATATGGAGCGGCCCGGTGGGATTGGCGCTGACAAATTCCACCTGTACCCTTTGCCCAAGCCCTAAGTCGTTTTCCCCATACTGTTCGCCCGCTCTTTCGATATCCTCAAGGAGCCTTCGCCACATCTCTTCTTTAATGAAGAAGTTTATAAATCCCGGTCCGGCAATCTCGATTTTTTCGAGAAAATGATCCTGAGCAGTTATTTGCGAGACAATAATTTCGGCAATCCTGCGGGGGTTCATCTTTTGCAGCGATGCCAACGTCATCGCCACATTGGAAGCATAATCGCCGTGCCGGTTGTCCTTAGTCGCCTCCACGTCGATAAAGGGCGGCGCCACAGGAACCGGCAAACCATTTGTAGAACAAGACTCAATGGTATCACGCAACAATGTTGCCAATCTGTTTTTCATATATGCGTTGACTCTCAATAAAAAAAGTTGGCCTTAGCCAACCAGTTTGTTTTACTGACAAATACCCTATTTTCCCCTAATTGTTATATTTCATCTCTTTATTTATTTGACACTTATCCTGAGGAGCCTTTGATGTCAAGGAGTTTTGAAATTATTGTCTTGACAACCCTCTCCTTGTTATAGGAAAATACAGCGAAAGGGGCCTATCAATGAGAAAATTTATCCTGCTGTTCATTATTGTTTTTTCTTTTATACCCGCCGGCGCAATTGACGCCTCCTATCTCATTCGGCTAAAAAATGGCGGAGAATTGATAACTCCCCTTTACTGGTTGGAAGGCAACCAGATATTTTTTTTCTATGGGAGCGGCATTGCGGGAATAGAGAGTAAATTCGTTGATAGAGTTGAAAAGTCCAAGAAAAAACCGGCCGATTACATGGATACAATAAATAGAGGGAACAAGGAATTGCCTCCTTTGTCCTCAGCAACAGAAAAATCCTCAGAACCGGACAAGCCGCCCGTGGCAAATATCCCGGAGGAAAAAGTAAACATCGCGGACTACAAGAATAAGAAGGATCGGCTGACGGTGGAATTGGAGGACTTAATGAATAAGAGACGGGAGGCCGGACAGAGGAATGACAAGGATGCTAAAGAAAAGTTAACGGAAGAAATCACAAAGAC
>DATESZ010000063.1:0-13419 GCA_035283845.1 Syntrophales bacterium
CCATGTTTTATATGGAACTGCCGCCTATGCGACTGCCGCAGCTCTCCAACATTTTTACCAAGACCTATTCAAGGATGCAGTGGTATTTTCTGGAGATACTGCCCCTTTTCATTCTCGCTTCCGTCCTCCTCTGGATAGGAAAGATCACCTTTTTATTCAATAAAATCGCTGATTGGATGGAGACGGTAATGTCGGCCCTCGGTCTTCCCCGTGAAGCGGCTGTGGCCTTCATCTTCGGTTTTTTCCGCCGCGATTATGGCGCCGCAGGTCTTTTTGATCTTCAAACCAAAGGATTGCTGAATGCCCGCCAGCTTACTGTGGCCGCTGTCACCCTTACTCTTTTTATTCCCTGTATTGCCCAATTCCTGATTATAAAAAAAGAAAGGGGAATGAAAGTGGCCGCCGCCATCGGGCTTTTTGTAAGCGCCCTTGCCTTCGGAAGCGGTTATTTGCTGAATAAGGCTATACTCTTAACAGGGGTCTTGTGATGCGTTGCGGCTTCTGCGGCTTAGAATTTAACGAAGAGGAAGGAAAGCAGGGCTGTAATAATTGTCCTATGGGTTCCGGTTGCCGAATGATAAAATGCCCGCGCTGCAACTACGAAATTCCTCTGGAACCGGCGCTTGTTAAGAAATTAAAGAAAATTTTAGAAAATTTCAGAGGTGCGAAAATGTTGAAAAAGGTTTTTCAGGTTGCGGTTTTTTCGCTGGCCATTTGTATCTTATCACCACCGGCTTTTGCATACCGCCCCTTAGGCACAGAGGATGCGGGAGTGGCCGGAAAGGGTGTATCGCAGTTGGAACTCGGCTGGGAATATCTCAAATGGAATGGCGATCAAGAACAGATATTTCTGGCCGTTCCCATCTACGGCGTGACGGAAAATATTGAGCTTTCCCTCGAGGCGCCATACATGCTTCATCAACCGAAAGATGATGCCTCCCATAAAGGGATCGGCGATATCAATGTGGTCGCAAAGTACCTTCTTTTGCCGGAAAACAAAAAGAGGCCGGCCATGGCCATCAAAGGCGTAATTAAGCTTGATAACGGCGACCATGATAAAGGCCTCGGAAGCGGTGACTATGATTACAGCGTCTTTGCTGTTGCATCAAAAACATTCAAGGATTTTACACTGCATGCCCATCTGGGATACACATGGGTGGGAGACAAAAAGGATGAAAACTTCAGGAGTATATTTCTTTATGCCCTTGCCTTTGACTATGGATTGACTGAAGCCTTTCATGTTGTGGGAGAGATCAGCGGGAACAGACATCCGGACAGAAACGAAGCCAGGGATCCGAAGACCGCGCTTGTGGGAATAACCCATGCACTTTCCGAAAGTTTTGTTCTCGATGCAGCGTTGAAAACAGGACTTACATCATCAGCGCCCGACTGGGGTATTCAGGTGGGCGTAAGCATAACATTTTAAGGATAGCTTGCGGATATTGAATTGTGTTGCAGGCTTATCTTTTAATTGTTGGAGGTGTGTGGTATGAAGAAAACAACTATACTCGGTGTTTTAGAAACTGTGGGGAGCATATCATGAAACTATCTGAAAAAGCGGAAGAGATACTGGAAGCCTTGTGGATTGCCGTTGAAGAGGAAGGACAGGGTTTTGCCGAGTTGGAAAGGATCGGTGTCGCCGCCGATGATCCCGCCTACCGGGAGCTTACAAAACTTGCCTTTATTGAAATAAAGGAAGACCGGGTATATTTCCGGTCAGAAGGAAGAGAGGAGGGACGGAGTACCATTCGCCGTCATCGGCTTGCCGAGAGGCTCATGATGGACGTCCTTAATATCCGAGGTGAAAGCGGTGACAATAAGGCCTGCCAGCTCGAGCATATCCTGAATGAAGGGGTTGACACAAGGGTTTGCACAATGTTGAATCACCCTGTTACCTGTCCCCACGGCAAACCGATACCTCCCGGTGATTGCTGCTTAGAGGCGAAACAGAGCTGCGACCTCGGAGTTTTGCCCCTGACGGAGCTGAAATCCGGCGAGGAGGGGACTATTGCCTATATTCATACGGATGACAACAAGAAAATGCAGAAAATGGTGGCGATGGGGTTGCTTCCCGGCAACCCTGTCCGCCTCCTGCAGACTTTTCCCTCCTATGTCTTTAAGGTAGGTTATTCGGAATTTGCCATCGACTCCAACATGGCGAAAGAAATCTTCATCAATCCTTTGTCAGGGAAGATGTTGTAACTTCTTCAAATAGAGCCTGCTCAATACTAAATCGGAGAACAATATGAAAGCGGTTTTTGATTTTCTGAGACGGCCAACCTTTGGAAAAAAATACAAGCATTTGAAGAGCCGAATATCTAACTTGGAAATCGTTGTTGACTTTTTGATTAACAGCCCTACCTATGTCGATTCCGAAGATGACGGGTATAATGGACAGGCAGTCCGAAAGATTATTTTCCGGGATTTGATGAATGAGTTTGGCTTTGAGGCAATTTTTGAAACCGGAACACATGCCGGAAGTACTGCAGGATATATGGCCAAATTAGCAAATGTACCGGTGTATACGTGCGAATTGAGCGAACGTTTTTTTGCCCTCGCAAAAATAAGGCTCAAGGATATTCACAACATCCACTTCAATCTGTGCGATTCAAGAGAGTTCCTGAAAATGATGTCAGAGCAGGTGGATCGTAAGGCCATGATTTTCATCTATCTTGATGCCCATTGGTCCCATGATCTTCCGCTTAAGGAGGAAATCGAAATCATCTGCGCGAGTTGGGACAAGTTTGTTATCATGATAGATGATTTTAAGGTGCCTGGCGACAATGGTTACGGCTATGATGATTATGGCAGAGGGAAATCCCTCTCTCTTGAGAATTTTGGGAAGGTTTTTAACAAATATGAGTTGATTCCATTTTTTCCCGCACTATCGTCCACCGATGAAACCGGCGCTAAACGTGGCTGTGTGGTTCTTGCGAAACATGGGGAAATAAGCAAAAAACTTGGTATGTTGCCATCTCTTTCCCTAAGACGTTAACTGAACTTTGTTGATTCCGAGAACAATGAAAATATTAATTTGATCGAGCAATCCCGGAAGCGACATCAAGGCTGTTCCTTGCACCAAGCTTTAAGAATTTTCTCCCTTATCCTGCCATAATTCTCCGGCGCCTTCGATCGCCGCTGCTCCCAGATATAAACGAAGCGGAGTATGAAGTAGCTTACAAAGGCCAGGGAAAGAGCGATCCCGTCCCATCCGAGCAAGAAGGTTTTTCTTCTCACGAAGGTGCGATAAGCTGCATCCACCAATGATTTGAAGACGCTGCGCAGAGGGATGTCTTTCTTGAACATCCTGCCCTCAGCGCGGCAGTAACGCGTGTGCCTCTCCATCATGGTATCAACTGTTTCATGGGTCAGGTGGTAGAGGCAGGCTTCCGGGGAGTTTTTCATCCGGTATTCCCTTTTCGAATCCATAACCAGGGCGCTGTGCACATCATCGTAACTCACCTTGGCGATGCTCCTGCGAAACACCGCCGGATGGAGATCGCTGTACCAGGGTGAGCGGGAAGACTCCAATCCCAGGACGTAACGCCGGTAGGGAACCCGGATGATATCGTAGGGGAAATCCTGTCTGTCGGTCAGTTCGCGGAGCTGTTTGGCAAGTTGCGGATGGACAACATCGCTTGCCGTAAGCAGGATAATCCACTCGCACCTTACGTTCTCCAAAAAAATCCTGAATTCGGACGGATCGTACTCCTGATTTTCTAACACGAATATCCTATCGGTATACCTGCCGACGATCTCCCTGGTCTTATCGGTGCTCTGCTTATCCACCACGATAATTTCGTCGCACCAGGCGGCGCAGCGAAGTGTCGCTTCAATGCGGTGCTCTTCGTTATAAACGGGAATGATTGCACTAATTGACACGCGGCTGTCTCTCTTTCCTTAGCTCAGTCGCTGGCGGTGCCACCTTATTGTTCTCGCGACGGCATCCTCCAGATTGATTTCCTGCCGTAAACCCAGTTCGCCCCTTGCCTTTTCAGTCGAAGGCAAATAGCGTCCCGGCATAATTCGACCATCCACTTTTTTATCAATGATAACCGGCAATTCAGAGCTAATAGCCCTTGTCACGATCTGGGCCAGATCGGCAATGTTAACGGCTTCTTCGGAACCGACGTTATAGGCCGTGCCCGGCTTGCCCCGGAGGAGAATGGTCCAAAGCCATACGGCCAGCTCCGCTGCATAGAGGTAGGAGCGGTAAGATGTTCCATCCCCAGTGACATGCACCGGTTGCCCCGCGAGTCCATCGAGGATGAAATTACCGATAGCGTAATGGATGTCGAGTGGCAAATATGGTCCAACAAAGGCAAAACAACGGGCAATTTTTGCCTCTATCCCGTATTTTCTCCCGTATTGATTACAGAGGAATTCGGCAACTCGTTTTCCCTCCCCATAAGCGGAACGACCGTCGGACGGATCGGGGCCGCCCACATAATCCTCAGGAATATTGGTTAGCTGGGGAGGTTGTTTGCCATATACCGCTCCGGAGCTGGTAAAGAGCAATTTCCTGGCGCCAGAGACCCTCGCAAAGTCGAGCACATGCCGCGTTCCCTGGACGATAGTGTCAAACATGAGGAGGGGATCTTCCCCGTTAAGCTTGGAGCTGGCATCCGTGGCGGCGTGAATGACATAAGAGAACTCGTCTTCAGGAAAGGAGAAATAACGGACATCTCCTTCATGAAAGCTAATTGCCGGATTGCCGGCAAGGTGAGGGGCTTTTTTACGGAAGGCCCCCTGATTGCGCGTAAGCACAACGGTAGCGGCTCCCAGGTTCAGTTTTTCGTTCGCAAAGGCGAAACTCTCCAAGAGCCAGCATCCGAAAAATCCTGTCCCGCCCGTAATAAATATGCGTTGGCCTTTTATCTCATCCCATAACCCTTGTGTATTATTCAGAATATATTCCAAATCTGAGGATAAGGGATTTTTCATTATAAATCAGGTCCCTTCCATGTCGACAGGTTTGGCCAACGGTTCCATTTCTGTAATAGGAAGGCCAAAGGCTATTTTAGGATATGCGTTTACCTGAAGATCAATCATAACCTGAAGAAGAAATGGAGCCTGCGGATCTTGCCACATCTGATCAAGTGCAGACGGTATTTCTGCTATTTTCTCAACAGTACAGGATTGTATCCCATATGCCTGAGCGATCTTTGAAAAGTCGGGCGCCGAGTATCCCCAATAAGTGGATTGATAACGTTTTTCGAAATAACTTTCTTGAAACTGACGAACCATGCCGTAGCACCTATTGTTTATCACAACCATCTTAACTGGCAGATTATTGTGAACAATGGTTTGAAGTTCCTGGATATTAAGTTGAAAGCCGCCATCTCCCGCTATCAACACTACGGGATATCCTGAATATGACAAACTGGCGCCGATTGCGGCAGGCAAGGCATAACCCATAGGCGCCATGCCGCCAGAGGTAAGAAAAATTTGATTATTACCGATTTCAAGTGATTGCGCCGCCCACATCTGGTGTTGACCTATATCGACAATGAAGGCGGCCGCTAAATGGGACTTCTTAGACAATAGATGCATAAATTTATTGGGATTGATGCCCCTTATCCCTTTAAGCTCTGTCGTATCCGGTGAAACTTCTTGGAGTTCTTTTATTTTAGCCAGCCAATCTGCATTATCTGCTGGGACATAGTGAGACAACGTCTCTAAGGATAAAGACAAAAAAGACCTCAGATGAGAGGGTATGGCCTTGCACCCTGTTACACGATTATTTACTTCCCCTTCTTCACAGTCTACGTGGTATACAATCCTGTCTGCTTTGAAAGACTCCGTGTCAGCGCCGGTTTGTCTAATATCAAGACGGCTGCCCAAAACTAATAAAAAATCTGAACGCCCGATAGCTATGTTTGCCCAACGATTACCATAGGTCCCGATCATGCCTACTCGCAAAGGGTGGGAATAGGGCAAAATATCCACAGCCATCAGCGAATTAACTAACGGCACATTGACCTTTTCAACAAAGGCCCTTAATAGCTCTATGGCACGGGCTGAACGTATGCCTCCTCCTGCTAAAATTAAGGGCCGCTTTGCCCGTGACAATTCCTTTAATAATTCGTCGATCAGTTTTTTCTCAGGATCGTTTATGCGGGGAGACGATAAACGACGGGGCATATGGGCGCTAATTTCGGAACGCTGTACATCCATCGGTATATCAATTAATACTGGACCTGGTCTGTCGGATAAGGAAACGTTATAGGCCCTTTCCAGGACATCCGGAATTTCTTCTGATGTTTTTACGCGCCAAGCCGCCTTGGTAATGGAACAAGCCATAGATACGATATCGGTTTCTTGAAAACCAAGCTGCCGTACAGTTCTATTCCCTTTTTGCTCGTATGTATTGACTTGACCGGTAATAAAAATGGCAGGGGAGGAATCAAAATAACAAGTTCCTATTCCTGTAAGCATATTGGTAGCTCCTGGTCCACTTGTTGCCATTGCTACCCCGGGCAAACCTGTAACACGGGCCATTCCATCTGCTGCAAAGGCCGCCGCTTGTTCGTGATGACAACTAATAAGATTTATTTTACCCTGCCTGTGAATGGCATCTATCAGGTGGGTTATCATCCCACCTGCTACCTCAAAAACGAATTTGATATCTTGGGCACTTAAAAAATTGGCTATATACTCTGATACGTTAATAAATCACCTCTTCTGCCGATCTCAGGAATTATAAATCACCATATTCTCCAGGCGGCATGGCCGGAATCCCACATCTGATTCAACATCTCATATTCCCGATAGGTATCCATCCCTAACCAGAAACCTTCATGGCGGAAGGCCATCAGTTGCCCGTCGGCGGCGAATTTTTCCATCGGGGCGCGCTCCAGGATGCAATCCGGGTCCAAATAGCGAAATACTTCCCGGTTAAAAACAAAGAAGCCTCCGTTTATCCACTCCGTCTGCGTCTTTTCCCTGAAGCTCCTCACCTTGCCATTTTCCGACAGATCCAGGATGCCATAACGCGAAGGAGCTCTGGTTGCCGTGAGCGTGGCAATCTTGCCGTGGGATTGATGATATGCCACGAGACTTTTCAAGTCGATATCGGCAAGCCCGTCACCATAAGTTACCATGAAGGATTCCGTATCTATATAAGGTTCAATACGCTTTAGCCTGCCCCCCGTCATGGTGTGCAACCCCGTGTCCACCAAGGCGATCTCGAAGTCCTGCTCGGTATGGTTGCTCTGAAAGGAGATACGGTTCTTCTTCCCCAGAAAGATGGTAAAATCGTTGCTCGTGGCCTCGTAGTTCAGGAAGTAGTCCTTGATAACACTCCCCTTGTAACCGAGACAGAGAATAAAACGGCGAAAGCCATAATGGGCATAGATTTTCATGATATGCCAGACGATAGGTTTGCCGCCCACTTCCACCATAGGTTTGGGTTTGAACTCCGTTTCTTCACGAAGTCTTGTTCCCATACCGCCGCAGAGAATTACTACAGGAATATTTTCCTTCACCGGAACTCCTTTTGCTTCTAAAGACGTTCCCCTTGCATAAACCGGGCAAAGACACATGCCATGTATTCCAGCCTAACATCATCGAGACCGGGATAGACACCGATAAAGAAGGTGCTGTTCATGATGATATCGGTATTATTGAGATCACCGACTAAGCGATGGGGGATATTTACAAAGGCCGGGTGGCGCAACAGGTTTCCACTGAAAAGATTCCTTGTTTCCACCCTGTTCGATTCTAAAAAACGCGTCAGATCGTTGCGGGAAAACCCGGCATCCTCACGTACCGTAATGACGAAACCGAACCAGGAAGGATCGGAATGCTCTATGGCCTCAGGCAGAATCAAACGATCCTCATAGGCTTGCAATCTTTCCAGGAGTTTCTGGAAGTTCAATTTCCGCCTGGCGATAAAATCAGGAAGCTTTTTTAGCTGGGCACAACCGATGGCCGCCTGCATATCGGTAACCTTTAAATTATAGCCGATATGACTGTAAATGTATTTATGATCGTAACCGAAGGGAAGAAGGCCAAATTGCCGACCAAAACGTTTGCCGCAGGTGTTATTCTCGCCTCCTGTACAGTAACAGTCTCTTCCCCAATCTCTGATGGAACGCACTATCCGGGCCAATTCCTTGTCGTCGGTGGCAACGCAGCCCCCCTCGCCCATTGTGATGTGATGGGCGGGATAAAAGGAAAAGGTAGCCAGATGGCCAAAGGTACCCGTAAGTTCATTCCGGTAGCGTGACCCCAAGGCGTCACAGTTATCTTCAATCAACCAGAGGTTATGCTTTTTCACCAGTTCCATGACGGCATCCAGATGGAAGGGCGCCCCCATCGTGTGGGCCATCATTATGGCCTTGGTTTTCGGCCCCACGGCTTCGACAAGGAGTTCCGGCATGGCCGTATAATCCCCAAGACTTACATCTACGAAAACGGGTATCATCTGGTTTTGCACAATGGGAGCCACGGTGGTGGGAAAAGCAGCGGCAACGGTAATAACTTCGTCGCCCGGCCGCAGACGTCGCTCACCTAAGTTCGGCGAGGTAAGAGCCGTCATGGCCACGAGATTCGCCGAAGAGCCCGAGTTAACCAGAAAGGCGCTGCCGAGGCCTAAATACTCGGCAAAATCAGCCTCGAATCTTTCGGCGTATCTGCTTGCCGTCAGATAGAAATCCAGGCTGGCGTCGACCAGGTTACAGAGTTCCTCACCGTCGAAGAAACGTCCCGCATATTGGACGAAGTCGCGAGAAGGATCGAAGGAGCTGCTTCCGAACTTCTCCTGGCAGTAACGGCTGACAAGTTCCAATATCTGTTTACGAAGCTCAACTGCATCTGACATAACTCTCAAAAACTCCACACCAAATTCTGTTGCTTTGCCCTCTCTGCGTAGCGGTCTATCTGTTCCGCACAGATATCATACATATCCTTTTGTTCATTTTGGTAAAAGAGCTTGTACCAAGCCACCAAGTAGCTTAAACACTCTTCAAGGCCAAGTGTGCTGTGCCAGTTAAGTTCCGCCAAAGCCTTATCGCAACAGAGCTTGAGATTGCGAGCCTCATGGATGGACGCCCCCCCGGTCAAGGTGGTATCCATCCATGCACCTGATCCCCAGAGTTCTAAAATCTTCTCCACAATCTGCCCCACCGTCAGATGGCTCTGTTCCGAGGAGCCGAAGTTCCATGCCCCGCTGAAACTTTCGGGAGATTCGTTAAGCATGCTCCCTAACCACAGGTATCCGCTCAATGGCTCCAGCACGTGCTGCCAGGGACGGATTGCTTTGGGATTTCTTATTTCAATCTTTTGATTAGCGCTCAAAGCCCTTATGCAATCCGTAGTAAGACGGTCCACACCCCAGTCGCCGCCACCGAGAACATTCCCTGCCCGGACGGAAGCGGCTCCTACTATCCTGTTGCCAGAAGAGCCCCTCCTGAAAAACGACCGTTGATAGGCGGAAAAAACCAACTCTGCGCCCCCCTTAGAGGCGCTGTATGGATCATGTCCCCCCATCGGGTCGTTTTCCCTGTAACCCCACATCCATTCACGGTTTTCATAACACTTGTCGCTGGTAACATTGATAAGTACGTTAACGGATGGGGTCCTTCGCGCCGCTTCCAGTACATTGACGGTACCGCCGATATTGGTATCGAAGGTCAGCTTGGGCTCCCTATAAGACGTTCTTACGATGGCTTGGGCAGCCAAGTGGAAAACGAACGCTGGTTTGTATTTTGCGAATATCTCTATAAGGTTGTCAAGATCAAGGATGTCACCGTCTATATGGGTAATTTTGTCTTTTAGTTTACAGGCATTAAAATTGTTGGGTTCGCTGGGGGGCGCCAACGAATAGCCAACGACTTCCGCTCCTAACTCTCTTAACCAGATAGACAGCCATGAGCCCTTAAAACCCGTATGGCCTGTAATCAAAACCTTTTTACCTTTATATGCATTTTTGAACATAAATATATTTGAACCAATTGCAAAACTCAAAAATCAGGCAGAATTATACACAAAAGGTCTTCAAAATGGATGAAGAAAGTGCTATCTTCCACCCCGATTTAAACAAACAGAAAAAGGGGATAAGTGGTAAGGAAACCAACCCCTCTCTTCAACATTTGGCATAGCATACAACTCACAATTTTTTGACAATAACTCGCTTTTTGGCGGTAGAGTGTATGAAAAGGGTGATTGTGTGTCAAGAAGAAACTGGCACATTCTAATTTTGAGTAAAGGACAACGCCTATTCTCACTCGCCTGCATTTTTTTTCTGCTGGCCGGGTGTGCCGCCGGGACTGCGCCTTACCGGCACCGCCCGGGGGTAAAAGGGAAAGTACCCCTGGCCCGCATGAGGTATACCGTTCAGGTCGGCGCCTTTTCCAAGGCGGAAAACGCATCACGCCTGACGGAGACACTGCGCGGACAGGGCATTGATGCCACCTATTTTGTTGCCGAGAAGGGACTTTACAAGGTCCGTTTCGGAAACTACCCCTCCCGTGCCGAAGCTCTCAGGAAGGCGGAATTCCTGAAAGCCGGCGGCGTAATCGATGATTTTTTTATCGTCAGTCCTTCCGAATATGCCGCGGCCAAAAAACAGTACGGGGAAAGCTACCTGCGGGATGAAATCGTCAGGACAGCAGAAAGCTTCATCGGCGTTCCTTACCTGTGGGGCGGCAACGATGCCGATACCGGCTTTGATTGCAGCGGCCTGACGATGACTGTCTACCAGTTGAATGGCCTGGACCTTCCCCGGAGCTCGCGGGAACAGGCAGAAGTTGGTTCCCCGGTGACACAAAACCAGTTGTCGAAGGGAGACCTGGTCTTTTTCCGCATCCAGGGTAAAGGAAAGGTTTCCCATGTTGGCATCTACGCGGGTGACAATCGCTTCATCCATGCGCCGGGAAAGGGTAAGAAGATCTGTGCAGATTCTCTCTCCCGTGAGTATTTCCAAAAACATTATGCCGGGGGAAGATCCTACATGTAGGGCTTTGCATAACCCCTTTGAACAAAAATAATGAGTTTTTTAGGCGACCCGACAATATGGCAATAAACGCCAGGGCATTAAGCCAAGCTAAGATGTTCGACAATGTGTCGAGCGGCAATGACGCTGGATGCTGAATCCGGCAGCCCAATCAACGGTTTACCAAGAAAGTCACATTGGGCTATGGCATCATCCTCGGGAATACAGCCGAGTATCTGCAATCCAGCGCCCCGGGCAATTTTTCTCACCGCTGTTTCGTCTCCCTTTACCCTATTAATCACCAGCGCCGTTGTTTTACATTTTACGGCGCCACCGCTTTGCATAACTTTACTGATCAAAGCCGCGGCTTGGATACCTCGAGCAGTGGGGTCGGTGACGATAACGGAAGTGTCCACCGCCCCTGTCACGCGTCTATTTATTTGCTCAATTCCGGCTTCTCCATCAATTAGGACAAGTTCGAATGCATCTGCCAGAACTTCTATGGCTTCTCTTAACAAAAGATTTACAGGGCAGAAACATCCCTGCCCTTCCTGGCGGCCCATGACCAGCAAACTAAATCCTTGCCACTCAGTGAGCGCATCTAAGAGCACATAATCAAGCGTATGAGCAAGTTCTGTTTTTTCCTGGTCACTTCGGGCTTCTCTCGCCTGTTTTATTATTTCCTCGCGAATTTCGGCAATGGTTTTTTTTGGCTTTGCTCCAACAGCGCCGGGCAGACAGCTTACCGGGTCGGCATCGATAAGAAGCATCTTAGGAGCATTACTGCTTTCCAATAACACCTTGGTTATCAAAGCAGTAAGTGCGGTCTTGCCGCTCCCACCCTTCCCGCAAAAAGCCACCAATCTCCTTTTGGGTGAAACATCTTCCGCTTTCAGGGTCATTACTTTCCTTGCCTAAAACGCTTTTTGTTTACGCATAACGCGCACTTCTCTGACCGTATCGCAAACAGCTTTTTCCTCGCAATCATTGCAGTCATCGGTATTGCATTCGTATAGTCCGTGTTCGTTTCTCTTGAGTTTTCTAAACCAATTACTTACCTTTTCAACTTCTACTGCAATGCTTTCTAATGACTCTATATCTTCTTTACTTGAGGTAACAAAAAGGACTTCCATGGCCTCGACTGATGCCAGCTTCGATCTCAGGATGGCCATCAAGGCCCTTCCCAAATCTTCAAAGGAAAAGCCCTTGCCCCCAGCCTTATTGCTTACACGCGTCCACATACAGCGGGGGACACTACGGATCATATACCCCTCTATCTCTCCCAAGATCATGTACTGGGCCTTCTCCAGTTGCAGGTGATCTTCTTCTCTCAGCATTTCGCCTGCTAACAGTATTACCTGACCGAAAGCCAGGCTTTTGCCACCTGCTTCTTGGATACCGGGGCCTATGAGAGTTATTTGCCCTCCATTAACTAAAGAAAGATCATTGGTCCATAAAACAAAGGAACATCCTCCTATACTGGGGTTCCCCAACTCAACGAATGTGTCCTCTTTAAGTATTATTCTGGGCCCTGCCGCTTCTCCCACCCGGACAGGCAAACCCGCTAAAAGCTCTTCAATGGTTTCAGGGCAAACCATTTCCCTGATTTGTCTTCCGTCTTTTCGTTTTTTCTTTACATAATCTCTAAGCTTTTCTATACACAGATCGAGTGTTTCCACTTTTATTCTTTTCCAGCTCGGGCTTGCCTATCCTTTGCCGGCAAAACGATCAGGTTGAGGAAATCCTCAACCTTCTTACGGTAAGACTCTTCGGAAACGACCCTTGGATCCTCCATATCGACATCGAACATCATAATGGGTATCCCTGCCTTATGGCATTCATCCCTGGCCATGGCGTAGCTCGCTTTGAGGTACTTGCACCCATTGTGAGAAGCGATAATGATACAATCCGCTTTCCATTCCTTAGCTGTATAGAGTAAGTCATCCACCCAGATGTCCGCCGCACCTCGTCCCTGTCTGGCCATTGGCAGACTCACCAGATACCTTTCAGCCAATCCCCTGATCATCCTTTCCGGGGAGGAAGTATCGATAGGCCTGTTAGCTGCATAGTAACTAACCAGTTGAATAACGCTCACAGCCCCATACTGTTCCTGCAAGTAATTGAGATAGGACAAATCCCAAAGGACGTGCATATGGAACCAACTGGCCCTTATCTTCTCCTCGGGAACCACCCTCAGGCCTCGTTCTACTCTTTCGATAGCTTCATCCCTCAGTGCTTTCATCACAGCCGTGCCCTGGGGATGCCCCGATAAAGCCGCAGAGGTAACAAAGGTGATTCCACCCTGCATGCTTTCAGCAGGGCACGGTATCAACTTTCTGAGCTCGTTCCATTCCAACCAATATTCAACCATCCGGTTGCTTTCCTCAATAACTTCTTTAGCCCGATCCCAATCCAGCTTGCGACCGGTTTGCTCCTCAATAAATGAGATCATGGCCTTTATTTGCCGTGCCATATACGCTATC
>DATESZ010000064.1:0-11142 GCA_035283845.1 Syntrophales bacterium
AACAAGATCCACGTTTTCAAGCCATAAAGCCTCTTGCGTGCAACTGCAGACGCATGCATTGCACCCTTCGCATTTCTCTTTTACTATTTTTACTTTACCGTCTATTACTTTTATTGCCCCAAAATTGCAGACCTCTTCACACACACCGCAGTCGATGCATTTTTCCTGATCCACTGAAACCACTATCTTGCCTTTGGTCGCTCCGTAGGTCGCGATAACCTCGTCATAGGTGAGCAGTTTAGGAAGAATGACCCCTTTCATTTCTTCAATTGAACCGAACCCCTTGGAATCCATGTAATCTGATATGCTTTTTTTGAACCCTTTAATCACCCCCATGCCCTTATGCAAGAAAAGGGTTTGAACCTGAACGGAACTCGCTCCATACATAAGAAACTCAACAACATCGCTCCAGATCTGTGTCCCGCCTGAAATAGAGACATGAATATCTCGATGTTGGCCAGCCTGAGCTAAAAGCGCCACAAAGCTCGCATGTTTTGCCACCTTGGAACCGGAAATGAATACGGACGAGGGCATTACTGGCTCAACCTCATCAAGATTTATGCCCGGAGCTGCAGGCATAGCCATAGCTATTGTTAACCAATCCAATCCTACTTTTCTGGGTATCTGCAAGGGAGACGGGTCGAATGGATTAAACATCATCTTCACTCCCAGCGGAATATCAACCGCTTTCCTGACGGCGCTGCAGACTTCTTCGACGATTGCAGCATTAAGCGAGGCCCCGCCGACATAACGATGGGGCATCAAATAAGGCAAAGGACAACCCAGCAGAATCTCAAGCGCCTCGGCGCCCGCCTCCTGAAACATCTTGGCCCCTTTAATATACCCTTCAACGGATATTGCCATTATACTGGCTATAACTGGGGTCTTAATCTCTTTAATGTTGTCTTTGAACCATTTAGCCCAGACTTCAACCGGAATGGGAGATAAACCGCATATGGAAACGAACCCATCTCCAGTTGAGTGAAAAGCCGGCCTTGCATCGGGAAACAGGCCGGGCGCATAGGGCTTTACAACTTTTTCGTATTCCTTCTCAAGAAAACCGCTTTTTATTACGACTGCTCCTCCTCCATACTTGTCGCATCTCTTAATGTCATCACCTGTTCTGGTTAAATGCCCGGATGAAATAATGATAGGATTTCCAAGCTCCAAACTTCCCATTTTCACTCTTAAGTCAGCCATCTTTTACCTCCTTGATTAAATTTAAAGACAGCAGGGTATAAATTCCTGCTATCTCTGATTAAATATTCCCTCCTTCTCATCCGCCAACCCCGGAAAAGCGCGTCCCGATCTTTTTACCGATAATCTCCACCGCCTGTTTTGCAAGCTGGTATGGGTTTTCTTTCCTGGCTAAAATATGTTCCAGACGCTGGTCGAAAAGATCTTTGTTCTCAGATATCAGGCTATCGTAATATTTGAAAAGCTCTTGTTCAACTATTTTTTTGATTTCCGATCTGATTCTCTCTTTCCTCCGGCTGCCCAGCATACTACTTTTAGTTAAAAATTCTTTATGCTCGCCAATCTTTTCGACAAGAATGTCGATGTTCCGGTTCTCCGTCGCTACGGTCTTTATAACAGGCGCGGCCCAATCTCCCGGAGCTGAACCAAGTTCTAACATCATCTTGATGTCCGTAACCAACCTGTCGGCCCCTTCCTTATCAGCTTTATTCACCACAAAAATATCGCCGATCTCCATAATGCCGGCTTTCATGGCCTGGATGTCATCGCCGGAACCCGGCATTATAACCAGAATTGACACATCAGCGGCCTTAACGATATCAACTTCGTCCTGCCCGACTCCAACCGTTTCTATTATAATGTAATCCTTTCCATAAGCATCAAGAATCTTGACTGTATCGGCTGTTGCACGGGAAAGCCCGCCCAGACTTCCTCGGCTGGCCATGCTGCGGATGAAGACACCCTCATCATTGCTGATTCCAGACATCCTTACCCTGTCACCTAACAATGCCCCACCTGTAAAGGGGCTTGTAGGGTCAACGGCTATGATCCCCACCGTATAGTTCTGACGTCTGAGCTCTTTTGCAATTTTATCGGTTAATGTGCTCTTGCCCGCTCCTGATGGCCCGGTGATGCCGATTATATGGGCATTACCGGTGTATGGATAGATCCTTTCCCTGACCTCAAAAGCACTTGGTCCTTCATTTTCTACCAGGGTAATCAGTCTGGCTAAAGCTCTGACCGATCCGCCAAGGAATTCTTTTATTAGCTCCTCCTCATCGCTTTTCAAATCTGTCAGTAACTCCCCTTGGATATATTCTTGATATACTGCGACACATCATGCAATGTTCCAATGCCTGGCATGAATACTTTTGTCACTCCCATTTTAATCAGCTCTTCCTCTTCTTCTTTATTGATGGTTCCTCCTACAATTACCTTTGGCACTTCCCCCTCCAGGCAATATTGTCTCATCAGCTCTATTAATCGAAAAGTGTCGTGAATTAACCCAGAACCGTAAAAACTTAAAGCAACCACAGCTACATCCTCCTCTATGGCTGCTTTGGCTATTTCGTTAATGAGAAAATAACGAACAAAAATTACCTCCATCCCTTCTTCTCGAAGCAGATGGGATAAATATCTTACACTTAACTCGTGAGCATCCTGATCAGCCTTGGCTATCAAAATCCTCGATTTCTTCTCTTTTAGAACTTCCATAGTCTCTGCCTCATCCTGAAAAATATCCGAACCCGAATACCTCCCGCAATATCCGGTGCATCTCTCCCAAAGTAGCCCCGGCACGCGCCGACTCTATCAAAGCCGGCAAGAGAACCCCGCATGAACTTGGCCATTCCTTATCAATCCGGATTGCCGCCTCTCTTACCTTTTGCAGGGCTGCCTGTAACACCGATTCATTTCGCTTCTCCCGATACTCTTTAACCCGCCGTACCGCTTCTTCCTCTGTTGCAAGAGAACGGCGATAAGCTTTGGCTTTGGAAATCTGCTCAATCTGGTATTTGTTTACCCCTAACTTGACCAACTCCCCAGTTTGTAACTTCCGGAAACGCTCAGCGGCTTTGGCTTCCACCTGCCCCCTCAGCCAACCGGATTCCCAACATTTTAAGTATCCTCCCAAATCCTCTATGCGTTGGAGAAGCTTTTTTACTTCCCCTTCCATTTTAGCGGTTAACCACTCGATATAATAAGAACCTCCAAGGGGATCGGTGACGTAGGGGATATCAGTCTCTTCCTGAAGAATCTGGTAAGTCCGAACGCAAACCTGAACCGCTTCTTCCGTTGGAATACCTATGGCTTCATCATAAGAAGACATCCACATACCTTCCACATCAGCCAGCATCCCCGCCATGCCCATGATGGTAAGGCGAATAATATTATTGTGAACCTCCTGTGCGGTGAGTTCTACGCCGGCAGTCTGAGCAACAAATACCTTATAGGTCAAGGCCTCCTGGCTCTTGCAACCAAACCGCTCTTTGAATATCTCGGCCCAAAGCTTTCTGGCAGCCCGAATCTTAGCGATCTCCTCAAAGAAATTGAGGCTTATGTGAGGATGAGCATAAAAACGGGAAGCTACGGCGTCCGGGTCTAACCCCACCTTCTGGCATTCCTCTACCGAAGCTATCGTGTGGGCAAGATTAAAGGCCAATTCCATTACCGGAGGAGCACCCGCTTCCCCTACATTATACCCGTCAACAAGACCGGGGAAAGAACAGGGGGTGTTTTCTATATGCCATTTAATGAATTCTGTGGAAAGCTTGAGGGCGGAACGAGGAGGAAAAGCAATGCAATCCCAAAACCACTGGTGGTGATGAAGATTACAGGCTGCATGAAAAATCTTATCCAAATTCTCTTTCCGATAATCAATTACATAAGCAGCCAAAAGAGCGGTGACTGGCAATATTGAATCGAAAGCTATCAGGGTAGTATATACCTTTTCTAAGGGAAGCCCATCAAAGTAATCCGCGATGTCCTGCACAGTACTTAGAGAAACTCCGCACTCTCCAACCCTTCCTTCTGCTGCCGGATCGTCAGGATCAAGTCCCCGCTGGGAGGGAAGATCCATGGTAATTACGGCAGTTACCTGGTCACCCTTCCACCTGCTTCCTAACTTCTCCAACCATTCCCTCCGCCGGCGGGTCTCCTTGGCAGTTCCCATGCCGTATCCCTGATTTATAAATACGGGCTCCGCTTGGTAATGGAGGGGGTAGTTGCCTCGGGTGAAAGGGAATTGGCCAGGAAAACCGATACTGTCAAAATCCAATTGAGCAATATCCGCCGGACCATATACTGGCTTTAATTTAATTCCTGAAGAGGTGGAAAAACTAACCGGAGGGGTTTTTTCTCCCCCTTCCTGCCCCATGGCTTGGATCTGCTCTTCCCATTGCCCCTCTTTCTCCCGAACTTTCTTCAGATCTTCCTCAGTAAACATTCCTTTTCCTCCTTGCTTTTGGGAAACCATAACTTTCAAACGCCTTTCAGCGCCGCTTTGATGGCACGGCGGGTCATAACTTCGGCCATCTTTCGGCGGTAGGTCGCAGGGATGTCCACCAGATTGTTCACCGGTTTGGCCTCCTTGGAAGCGAAGGCAGACGCCTCGGCAATCACCTCGTCGGTGAGTTTTTTGCCCTTAAGAAACTCCTCTATCCGACCGGCTCTGACGGGACAAGAGTTAACCGCTCCCAAAACAACCCGCGCCTCTTCACAGATACCCTTGTTCATGCGGAGACCTACAGCCGACCCTACCATGGGAAAGTCGATGGCCTCCCTAAGAGACATCCTCTGGTAGGCGGAGCGAGGAGTTGGAAGGGGAATAATTATCTCGGCCAGAATTTCCGCCGGTTGCAAGGTGAGATGCTCCTTGCCGTTGTCCCGGTATGAGTCCTCTAAGGGGATGGTACGCTCTCCTTGAACCCCCTTTAGCCTGATGCCGGCTCCCAGAGCAATAAGGGCGGGAGGCGTATCGGCCTGGAATACCGCATAGCAATGATCACCCTTGACGGCGTGACAGCTCTCCCCTCCGTACTTCAGACAGGGGGCAATGGATTCCCTCCACCACAGGGATTGATTGTAGTACATGCAGCGGGTGTCCAGACAGATGTTGCCCCCTATGGTTCCCATGTTTCGGAGCTGGGGAGAGGCGGCTTGTGAGGCGGCCTGACTCAGGGCAAGACATTCCTTATTGATAAGGGATGAAATCTCCAGGTCCTTTAAGGGGGTGAGCGGCCCGATCCTCACTTCCTTTTTTTCTTTTCGAATATAGTTCAGATCCCCGATGGCCTTCAAGTTCACCAGGTATCGGGGAGTGTAGACCCTTTGCTTGAGAGAAACCGTGAGATCCGTGCCCCCCGCTAAAACCTGGGCATCCTTTCCGTGACGGGAAAGCAGACTGGCGGCCTCTTCTAAGCTCCGGGGCTGTAAAACTTCAATCTTGGGAAGTCTCATTGCTTGCCCCCTTTCTTCTCTAAGGCTTCGAGAATTTTATCCGGGGTAATGGGCAATTCTTTTATCCTCACCCCGGTGGCGTAGTACAGGGCATTGCCAATGGCCGGAGGGGTAGGGATGTTGGTCCCTTCACTGGCTTCCTTGGCGCCGAAGGGCCCCGCATCGTCCATAGACTCGACAAGGATGGACTTGATAGGGGGAGTGTCCAGGGCGGTGGGGAAGCGATAGTCCAAAAAGTTGGGGTTTAAAACTTTTCCTTTCAGCATCACCTGGTTTTCCAGGAGCGCCTGCCCGAAAGTCATCTGCACCGAACCCTCCAGTTGCCCCTCACACATCATGGGGTTTATGGCAAAGCCGCAATCATGGGCAGCCGTTATATTTTGCACTTTCAACTGCCCCGTCTCCGGATCTACCTCCACCTCGGCGGCATGGGCCCCGAAGCTCCAGGTGGGAGAGAGGTTCACCTTGCCTGATAACACATCATTTTCGGCTTTTGCATCCATGGGCGGGGTGTAAAAGCCGTGGGTTATCAAAAGCTCCTTATGGCGATTGAAGTAGGCTTTTATCGCCTTGGCAAAGGTAATCCCCTTTTCCGGGTTTCCCTTCACAAAAATTTTTCCTTCCCGGGCCGTCAGGTCATTCTTGTTTGCCTCTAATTCATCAGCAGCCACCTCCAAAAGCTTTTCTTTCATCTGAGAGGCAGCGCTCTTCGATGCATTTCCTCCAAACGTGGTAACCCTGCTGGAGTAGCTGCCAAAATCTACCGGAGTCGAGCTGGTATCCCCGGCAATCACGCTGATGTCTGAAAAGTTTACCCCCAGTTCCTCGGCAGCGATCTGGGCCAGCACGGTTTCACAGCCCTGGCCGATGCAAGCAACGCCGGAACGCAGGATTATACCTCCGTCTTCATAGGCTTCCAGGGTCACTGCGCTGTGGGTCGGAGGATTATCGAAGAAGAAGCTGAAGCCTGCTCCGGAGCAGAAGAAGTTCGATCCCATTCCCACTCCTTTATTTAGGGGAAGCTTCTTCCATTTTTTGTCCCAGCCAATGGCCTCTGTGGAGCGGTCAATGCACTCCACGTGCCCCGAGCTACGGATCACAAGGCTATTAACGGTTACATCTCCTTTTTGCAGCCCATTTTTTCTCCGGATTTCCAGCGGATCGATGTCCAGCTTTTCGGCAATCGTATCCAGCATGCACTCCCATGGCCATCGGCATTGAATGGCTCCGTGTCCCCGCTGCCCCCCGGAGGTGGGCCGGTTGGTGTAGGCCCGTATTCCCAGGAACCGCATGCTGGGGATCTTGTATGGTCCGCCCTGAAGGCCTCCGTGCAGGAAGGTTGTGATGCCGCCATAGCTGAGATAAGCTCCTCCGTTGTCTAAGAATGTGGAGTCGACGCCTAAAAGGGTTCCGTCTTTCTTTACCGCGATCTTCATATCAACGTGGGATTGAACGCGGCGGGTGGCGCAGGTAAACTCTTCTTCCCTGGTAAAGGTTATTTTCACAGGTTTGAGCACTTTTCTGGACAATGCCGCTGCAATCGGGAACATGTACGTAGAATCGTCAGCCTTCCCTCCGAATCCTCCTCCCACGAAGGGCTTGATAACCCGAATCTTGCCTTCGGGAATACCCAGGGTTTCGGATAATATAGTTTTATTGTAAAAGGGTTGCTGAGCACTGGCCCATACGACAAGCTCGCCCGACGGAGAGAAATTAGCCAGGCATGACCGGGGCTCCAGAGATGCATGGACTACATATTGGGTATCGTAGGCATCCTCGAGAACAAAGTCTGCTTGTTTGATTTTTTCGTCAAAATCACCCAAATCCCACTCAGCGCGAACGGCAACGTTGTCCGGGGCCCAGTCATGGATAACCGGCGCCCCTTCCTTGAGGGCTTCCTCAGGCGTAAAGACCGCGGGAAGAATCTCATATTCCACGTCAATTAGATCCAAAGCCTCTTCAGCGGTTGCCTCATCGATGGCAGCTACTGCCGCCACGTGCTCTCCTATGAAGCGCACCTTTTCTTTGGCCATACATAACTGATCCTTGAGAAAAGGCGGAAACCACCCGGCTCGGAGAGTTCCCTGGAGTTTGTCAGTAAAGTCCTTACTGGTGACTACCGCTTTTACCCCCGGGTGACGTTCGGCCCGGGATGTATCAATGTTGAGAATCCGGGCATGGGCATGAGGGCTGTTCAAAGTCTTGCCGAAGAGCATTCCGGGAAGGGTAAAGTCATGTGCGAATTTGCCGCGACCGGTTACCTTCTCCCAGGCATCGGGGCGGATCAGGGGCTTTCCGATAACAGCGTACTCGCTCTTTCGTTCATTATATTCCGTTGTGTAATCGTATTCTTTACCCATGATCATCCCCCTTTCTCGGTTAAGGACAGGATGGCCTCCACTTGCTTTACGTAACCGGTACAGCGACATAAATTTCCGGAGATGCCTCTTCTTACTTCACTATCGCTTGGTTTCGAGTTCTCGTCCAAGAGCGCTTTGGCCGAAAGAATCATCCCTGGAGTGCAGAAGCCGCACTGGACAGCCCCCTTCTCAACAAAGGCGGTCTGGAGGGGGTGCAACTCATTGCCCTTGGCCAAACCCTCGATGGTGGTAATCTCCTTGCCCTGAGCGTCCACTGCCAGCATGAGGCAAGCCAGGACCGCCCTTCCGTCCGAAAGAACCGTGCAGGTCCCGCAGGCCCCCAGACTGCAGCCCTCCTTGACCCCGATGAATCCAAGCTGTTCACGCAGGACCTCGATCAGGGTGCACCCATGTTCCACCAACACTTCGTAAGTTTCATTATTTACCTTTAACTCGATTACCTGCTTCACAATAGACCCCTTTCCTCCTTCGATTCATTATTATCTGTAATACTACTTACTTCCTTTCTCTTCCAAGGCCTTTAAGATCTTTTCCGGCGTTATGGGAAGCTCCTTTATCCTCACCCCTATGGCATCATAGATCGCATTGGCTATGGCAGGCGCCGGCGAAATTGTTGTACCCTCCCCAGCCTCTTTGGCTCCGAATGGCCCGTTCGGGTCGATGGTTTCAACTGCGATAGTTTGAACTTTAGGCATGTCTGGGGCCAATAAAATCTTATAGTCCAAAAACCCAGTATTCATAATCTGTCCTGTCTGGTCATCTACTCCAATGTTTTCAGAAAGCGCATATCCCAGCCCCATATGAGTGGAACCCTCCAATTGCCCTGCTACGGCAAGAGGATTGATCACAAATCCACAGTCATGAGCCATATAAAAGTTCAAAACCTTTACTTTCCCGGTCTCCGGATCCACTTCTACTTCTGCCACAGAGGCCCCAAAACTATATGCCGGTGAGAGGTCGCCTTCTCCTCCAAGAAAATTAGGAAAGGGAACTAACGGTACATAGTGGCCTTTACCTATAATTGGCAATTTTTTCTTTTCATAGCAGAGGCTTATTGCCTGGGAAAAGGTCATACCCCTTCCCGGATCACCCTTCACGTAAATCCTTCGATCCCGGGAAACCAGATCCTCGGGATTAGCTTCCATCGCCTCGGCTACCACTTCAAGTATCTGCCTTTTGGCATCACTGGCTGCCATTTTTGCGCCATTGCCGCTAAAGACTGTTACCCTGCTCGAATAACTCCCCGGCTCAATTGGATTAATATCAGTATCTCCTGCAATAACCCTGATGTCCTCCATCCCTACCCCCAACTCTTCAGCCGTAATTGCGGCGAGTGTGGTGTTGCATCCCTGACCAATATCAGTAGCTCCGGTGATCAGACTCACCGCTTCATCATAATAAATCTTCACTATCGGAGAAAAAGTTATCCCTGGATTAATATTGCCGCCGGAGAGAAAACAGCAACCCGCCATACCAATTCCGCGAAAGGGCGGGAGATTCCCCCTCTTTTTTTCCCAATGGCTCTTTTCGGCGACTTGCTTTAAACATTCCTCCATCCCACAAGTCTGAAAGTGAAATTTGTTTGCCGATACGTCTCCGCTGTGATAAGCGTTCTTTATCCGAATCTCCAAAGGATCAAGCCCCAGTTCCTCAGCTATCATATCCAACTGAGAATCACAGGCAAACCGGGGCTGGAGCGCTCCATGCCCCCGCATCGCCCCCCCGATTGTTGTATTTGTGTAAACACAGGCGCCATCATAACGAACATTGGGAACTTTATAGGTGGCAATAAGAAAGGAACCGGAAAGGTAGGTGGCTACTACCCCATAGGTGTTATACCCGCCAGTGTTTGATATCAGCCTTGCATCGTAAGCCATCAAAGTCCCGTCCTTTTTCACCCCAGTCTTTAATTCGATTACCATAGGATGCCTGCAGCGAGAATAGCATGTCTGCTCTTCTCTGGTGTAGCTGACTTTTACCGGCTTACCAGCTTTTCGGGCAAGGAGAGGCGCAATAAGAACATACTCACCAGTTTCAGCCCGGTTACCAAAACCTCCACCAACACAAGGAGGCTTAATCAGCCTGATCTTACTCTCTTCAAGCCCCAGAACGGCGGAAATATCTCGACGGAGAAAATAAAAATCCTGCGTGCAAATCCACATGGTGAGTCTTCCATCCGGGTCAAAACTGGCAATTGCCGAAGAAGTTTCCATGGGACTGTGCGTCACCTTCTGGGTAACAAAACGATCCTCCCGAATGTAGTCGGATTGCGAAAAACCTTTCTCTATGTCTCCGAAATGCCAGTCATATTTGAGACTAATGTTCCTTTCAGACCCTTCGTGAATTAAAGGTGCACCAGGTTCTATGGCCTTTTCAGGATCAAAAACAGAAGGCAGAATTTCATAGTCTACCTCGATCAGATCCAGGGCCTCCTCAGCCACATCTTCATCAATCGCCGCCACAGCCGCTATTTCATCTCCTATATATCGGGCCTTATCGCTGGTCAGAGCGCGCTTATCAACCTTGATTTCAGGAAAGGGCCCATATTTAGCCCCAAGGGCGTCATCAGAAGTTATCACGGCTTTAACACCACGGAGCTTTTTGGCTTTGTCAGTATTTATGTTAAGAATCTTTGCATGAGGGTAGGGGCTCCGAAGAATCTTTCCCCATAGCATATTGGGGATGGCCATATCAGCACCATACATGCCCTGACCTGTGGCTTTAATCGATGCATCGATTAATGGCCTTGGCTTTCCAATAACATTGTAGTATTTCTCCATTTCTGCCTCCTTTTATTTTTTCTCCTATTTTGCCGGCTTCCATGCCTGCTGGACCGTTCTTTTTAACAGCACCCCTATCATTTTTTCTCTTCCAAGGCCTTTAAAATCTTCTCCGGCGTTATGGGAAGATCATTTATCCTTACCCCTATGGCATCATAAACTGCATTGGCTATGGCGGCCGGGGTGGCTACCTGCATCCCTTCCCCGGCTTCTTTTGGAGCAAAGGGATCATCCGGATTCTCCGATTCGACTATAATCGATTTTATGTCTGCCATCTCCATAGAGGTAGAGAGGCCATAGCTTAGAAAGGAGGGATTGAGGACACGGCCTTCTTCCACGATTACATTTTCAGTAAGGACCTGTCCCTGACCCATGGATATGGAACCCTCGGTCTGACCTTCTACGGCCATGGGGTTTATAGCCAAGCCGACATCATGGCCTACAGTCATCCTGAGCAATTTCACCTTGCCCGTCTCTTTATCCACCTCCACCTCGGCAATCTGGGTGCCAAAACTATAATCTGAAGAGAGGTTTCCTTCCCCGGTCTC
>DATESZ010000065.1:0-5190 GCA_035283845.1 Syntrophales bacterium
ATTACGAAACCTATAGTCTCTTCTCCCACCGGATGTTCAATATTATCAGGCGATTTACCCCCCAAGTGGAAGAGTACTCCATAGACGAGGCATTTGCCGATCTTACGGGCATGCGCCGCGCCTTCCATGCCTCCTACGAGGGGATTGCCCTGCGGATCAAGAAAGAGATTGAGCGGGAGGTGGGTATCACGGTTTCCGCAGGGCTAAGTATCACCAAAGTTCTGGCCAAGATTGCCTCCAAGCATCAAAAACCCGATGGTTTTACGGTAATTCCCGGCAGAAGGATTGCCGAATATCTGCGAGATCTGCCGGTCGCAACGATCTGGGGCATCGGTCCTGCCACGACCGCTTATCTGGGGAAAATGGGGGTAAAAACGGCCCTGGAATTTGCCTCCCTTCCCGAAAAAATGGTTCAGGAACGACTTGCCAAGCCGGGCGTGGAAATATGGCGGGAGCTGCGGGGGGAATCCGTTTACCCGGTAAGCGAAGAGAAAAAGACCACCTATGCCTCCATCAGTAAAACAAAGACCTTCGCTCCCTCTACCTCCGACAGGGCGTATCTTTATGCCCAGCTTCTGAGAAATCTCGAATCCGCCTGTATCAAGGCCAGACGTTATGGGCTCGCTCCGCGAAAGATCGTTTCGTTCCTGAAGACGCAGAATTTTGATACGGAGGGAAGCGAAATGCGGCTTGACCGGCCCTCCGCTTATCCGGTGGAAATCGCCCCCTTTCTCATGGAACAATTTGAAATCCTTTACCGGCAAGGTGAACTATACCGGGCAACGGGCATCGTCCTTGCTGACCTCGTTTCCACCGATGTCACCCAGTATTCTCTCTTTGAAAACCCTCTTAAGGCGGAAAAGATCAAAGACCTCTACGGAGCCATGGATAATCTGAGCAACAAATATGGCAAGCATACCATCCATCTGGGAGCATCCCATCTCCTGGAAGTCCGGGGAAAGGGGAAGAGAGGAGACCCCACGGTGCGGGAACAGACCCGCTTATACGGTGAAACCAGGCGCCGCCACCTGGGTCTGCCTCTTGTCCATGTGCGGCTCGAAGACTGATGTCTTCTTAAGATTCTTAAGAAAGGAGGTATAGAATAATATGGATGTTTTTGCCCTATTGAGAAACCCGAAAAGAATGATGATCCTGTTCCTTGCCTATCCGGCCTGCGGATTTCTGTGCACTTCTTCGGCCACGGCAGCGGACATGATGAGCGCCATCTGCAACAATCAAGTGGTCTCCGTGGGCGACAGACAAGGGGAGGTCCTGACAAAATGCGGCAACCCTCTGTCCAAATCCCATGAGACAGTCGATACCGGGTCATCGCAGGTTCTGAGGAAGAGACAAACCGGTAAAAAAAAGATGGATAAGGACAGGGCAGGGGTAGCAAGGAAAAAGACAGATAAGGAACAAGTGGTGGCAACAAGGAGCAAGACGACCAGGGAGCGGGAAGAGACATGGACATATAATATCGACGGCTCCTATCGCTTCTTTATTTTTAAGGAAGGTAAACTCGCCAATATTGAGGCAGGCGGACTGGTCAATTAGCTGATTTCAGATGCCCTATTCTGTCTAAGGATCGGTTTTACGGAATATACGGGAAAGGATTTACCATGAAGGTGGCAAGTGTAGCGGAAATGCGGAGCCTGGATCGTCGAGCCGTGGAGGAACTGTCCATTCCCGAAATAATCCTCATGGAAAATGCCGGTCTGGCTTCCTGCTTTTTCCTCTCCCAGGAAGTAGGCATTGAGGGGCAAAAGTGCGCCGTGTTATGCGGCCCGGGCAACAACGGCGGGGATGGGTTGGTAGTGGCGCGTTGCCTCCATGCCAATGGCGCAGAGGTTAAGATCTTTCTTGCCGGCAATGAAGAACAATTCAAGGGAGCAGCCAAAAGCAATCTAAGCATAATAAGGAAGCTTCCCATTGAGATAAGCCAGGTTAAGTCTGCAGCGGCCATAAGACGCAGGATCATGCACTGCCATGTAATCAGCGATGCCCTGCTCGGCACCGGTCTCGACCGGGAGGTATCCGGCATCATAGGCGACCTGATCGGGTTTATCAATGGAAGCGGCAAAAAAGTCTTAAGCCTCGATATCCCCTCCGGGATCAACGGCGATGACGGAGCCGTCATGGGAGCGGCCGTCAGGGCGGATTACACCCTTGCCTTCGGCTTGCCAAAGATCGGAAACATATTGTATCCAGGTTACAGTCACTGCGGGAATTTGCATGTCTCCCACATCTCCTTTCCTCCCTCTCTGTATGACGATAGGGCCATCAAAATCCAGACCAACAACCATATAGGCCTGCCTGCCCGCCCGCCCGATGCGCATAAGGGCCGGATGGGCAAGTCCCTCTTTATTGCCGGTTCAGCAAATTATTACGGCGCCCCTTATTTTTCATCTTTGGCTTTTCTTAAGGCGGGCGGCGGTTATGCCTATTTAGCCGCACCGCGCTCGGTGGCGCCGGTTATTGCCGGGAAGGGAAGTGAAATTGTCTTCCTGCCTCAGGAAGAAACCGGCACAGGCAGTATTGCTCTGAAAAACAGGCCGGCCTTGCTGGAACTGGCGGAAAAGATGGACATAGTAGTCATCGGCCCCGGTTTATCACTAACTGAGGAGACACAGGAACTGGTAAGAGAGCTGGCCGCCGCGATCAAAAAACCCCTGCTTATCGACGGCGACGGCCTTACCGCCCTGACCGATCATTCGGATATCATCAGGCAAAGACCTGCCGGAACCATCCTGACCCCGCACCTTGGGGAAATGGCGCGTCTCACGGGTAAAACCATGACTCATATCAGCAGTCATAAAATACCGGTTTTGCAGGAAACAGCGAAAGCGTTGAGGACAATGCTGGTCATGAAAGGCGCCCATTCCCTGATCGGCGCCCCTGATTCACGGGTCTTCATCAATTTAAGCGGCAATCCCGGGATGGCAACGGCCGGTTCCGGCGATGTCCTGAACGGCGCCGTTGCCGCCATGTTCGGTCTCGGTCTGCCCCTGGAAGAAGCGGTCAGAAAAGGGGTTTTTCTCCACGGCTTTGCCGGCGACCTGGCAGCCCTTGATAAAGGCGAGGACGGGATTACGGCTCAGGACATTCTCGAATATCTGCCCCTGTCCCTGAAGCGCGACAGGGAAGGGATAAAGGGAAGATATGAAATCCCTGTCGTATAATTTATATTCATAATCGTCTCATATCTCCATAATAATGAGCAAGATCACAGGCTGCTGCGCCCACAGGCATTCTCTTCATACTCTACCATAAGCTGGTCGGCCATAGCCCGGGAAAGCGCAAACCGTAAGCCATCCACCTCCACAGTGAAAGGGCCGCCGGACGGGGCGGCAACACAGACGGTTACCTGCACTCCCGGCAACAATTTCATCTGGGAAAGGTAACTTAGTGTGTCGGCGGATTCGTCCATGACTCGGCGCAGCCGTCCCGATTGTCCGGGCGACAAGGTGGCAAGCGACCGCCATGATTCAACGGCTTTGTTGTCAAGGGGATTGCCGTGTGGACAGGTAGTGGGGTGGCGGAGTGCAACCAGGAGGTATTTCTCCACTTCGTCGTCAATGACGTGTTCGAAGCGGCAAGCGATATCGTGGGCCCGCTCCCAGGGCATACCGAGCAAATCGGTCAGCAATCGTTCGGCCAGGCGATGGCGGCAGCGTAGCGTATTTGCACAGCTCTGACCGCGTTCGGTAAGCACTACCCCTGTTTGCCGGGTGTAGGTCACCAGCCCCTGCTCCTCCAGGCGTTTCAGCATGCCCAGTACCGATGGAGGCGACAGCGCCAATTCATTTGCCAGCTCGGTTGGGGTGGCGAGTGCTCCACGATCCCGAATGCGGCATACCGCCTCCAGGTATTCCTCCCCCTGTGCGCTGACTTCCGTAACTTGATCCATCTATCTTAATTCCCCTTTCTCATTCAAAGCTGCTCACTCACTTAAGAATTTCGCTGCAACCTTCAATCAATATTCTAACAATATAATAATAACATCAACAAATCAAAGAGTCAAATTAACTAAAAAAATATAAAAAATATATCTTGACAAATTAGTATGCAGAATGTTATTTGTTAGTTGGTACTAATTATATTGATTTGTTTGCACTAACCACTATTTAAGGAGCAGATTATGAAAAAAAAGGACTTATTGTTTTTGGCAATGGCAGTGACAATCATAAGTAGTTGCGCGAACAATTCTTCCTTGATTAGAGCAAACAGTACAAGCATTCGCAACGATGTCTTTGAGGAATTGCTGGATGGAGGCCCGGTTCCTCCGGGCTATGCGGTTTTGCGCCTCGTCTCCTCTCTGAAGACCCACAAGCCCGGCACCTATTCCGTAACAGACATCCACGGAACGTTTGATTACAAGTTGCTGCTGAATATTGACGGACAGGCCGTGCAGTTGCAGGGTAATTTGCGTGAGTAACTCATTGAACCTCGCGGACTTGGTGATGCCGAGGTGGGGGAGGGGATCAGATACCGGTTCAGTAAAAAACTGCGTTTAAAAGCCGGATCTCATAAGGTTGTCATTGCCCTTCCTACTGACGGCATTGCCAGGGAGCATAAAATTACCCTGCTGGAAGGAAGCAATACCATGCTCATAGAGCCTCTATATAAGGCAACTACGGGGAAGCGGCGCCCGGCGTTCTACGGGGCAACCAGCTTCGAGGAAGGGATCGGAGGGTTCCGGGTCGTTCTGAACGGACAACCCTTATAACCCCTTATAACAACGGGCCGAGGTCAGGTCAGCTATGACTTAAACAGGACTAAAATTTATGGGAAGGCTGTTAGATTAGAACTGTTTTAAATCATAAATTAGAAGAGGAGGAAAGAAAGATGCTTAAGAAGTTATTGGTGTTGTTTTTGATTTCGTTAATGGTGAGCGGGACGGCAGTGGCCCAAGCGGATGAAGAAAATAAGGAAATCCCGTCACAGTTAACCAGTGAGCATTGGGCCCACAAGGAAGTGGCGGCCCTGCTGGAGAAGTTCGGCGCGGAAAAGAAGCTCCCGGAAGAGAAGCCCTACCCCAAAGACGTTTTAATCGACCGCTTCGTCGCCGCACTGGTCAAGGTCGCGGAAAAGTATGACAAAGAAGGTTCCCGGGCGGTTACGCGGGATGACCTGGATAGTATTCGCAGTCTCATTGTGGCCCTGGAGGCTGAGCTGTTCAAAATAGACGCT
>DATESZ010000066.1:0-16050 GCA_035283845.1 Syntrophales bacterium
AAGTCCGAAATCCCCTCCCCATTGACGGGGGAGGGTTAGGGTGGTGGTGATAAGTGGCCGTATTCTTGAATGTTATTTTCCCCCTCCCTTTTATTCCCTCCCGCCAGGGGAGGGAAAAGCGACTTTTTACGAGTTCGTCAAATGTGAACAGTAGTATTTGAAGGGGAGCATATGACCCCATAGTTATCGATTGGCAAAGCAGGCCAACAACCACACTGGCGCAAGCTAACTAATGTACTCTTTCTCAATCTGAAAAAAGTTTCTCAAATTCCGTAGGATTTAAAATGCTTATCCCCTCGTAATTCTTCAGAACCAGTAAGTCTTCATCCCCGGTAACAAGGTAGTCAGCAACCGCATCCCTGGCGCAGGCCAGAATCAAGTCGTCATCCGAATCTCTGCAAATGGGCGTAATCGAATCAGTTCGTCCGTGAATTTCTAGCGCTGCCTCAGAAAGAATAATCAGTGCTTCGGGCGTTTCATGAAGAGACGTGGCAAACTTTTTCTGAAGAACACCCTTAAATTCCTGAAGTATGCCATCGTATAAAATCAGGTCGAAATCCCGCCTGCGTGCCCGGATCAGAAGCTTGGCACAGATTCCCTCCGTCAGGAAGGCGGCAATAAGGACGTTCATATCGAAGACTGCTTTCACGATATTGCCTTAAAGACATCTTCTTCAGTAACAACACCGGCTGCCTTAGCCTTGGCGGACAGTTTCTTCTTTATATTGCGGAACTTCGTCTCCCACAGAAACAATCCCAAGGATTCTTTTACTATGTCGCTCTTGTTCCTGCCCATTGCTTTGGCAATGGTTTCAAGTTCCGCCGCCATTTTCTCTGGTAAGCTTACTGATAAAACAGTTCTCATGTTTTCCACCTCCTGCACTACAATACACTACATACATGATTACTTTAAGTAGATTCTTACAGCATAGAGCGTCAGCGATTCATCATATTTTGTACTTGATCGGTAAATCCAGCGTCACTCAGGAGAGTGCCGTGGCAGGTAAATGTCTCGCTAAAGTCGGCAGTTACTGCACACAAAACATTGTTTAAAGATGTATAATTTTTTTCTTGACAATAATCTACAGCCATATTAAAGTCCCACCAAAAGAGCGGGCGTTCGCTAATTTCACTGAATGTTTCCTCTGTACGGGTTGAGATGATAGAGGGATGAAGAAATCCAATCTTGAAGAGAAAATTTTAGACACAGCAACGGAGCTGTTTTCTGAGCATGGCTTTGTCAAGGCGTCAGTGCGTGACATTGCAAAGCGCGTAAACGGCAGCAACTCGTGCCTCTACGTTTACTTCAAGAACAAAGATGAGATACTTTTTAGAATTATCATCGATGTCGGAGCAGAGCTCCTGAAGGAACTTGAGACGGTGAGCGGCGAACATGATGATCCTGTCGAATCCCTGCGAAGGATGATATTTTCCCAAATTTTGTTTTCCATAAAAGCGACCCAAAAAATGAAAATCTATCTGGAAGAGCTATATCAATTGCCGCCTGCCTTGAAGGAGAAAGCGCTTAACCAGCATCGGCAGATTTATGACCTTTATTATAATAACATTTGCGAACTGGAAAACAAAGGACTCCTGTGTAAAAAAATAGACAAGGTGGTCATGACATTCGGAATTATTTCAAGCATGAATTGGGCATACCGATGGTTAAATCCTGCCGGGACACTTTCTGTTGAAGAAGTTGCCCGAAACATAATAGCTATGCTTTTCAGGTCTATATTGGAAAATCCACCCTCTTAAGATGAGGTGGTAAGGGATTATTTCCAAAAAGCGTTTGCCCGGGGTGGGCACAACGAAGGATGAAAATCACCCCCACCCCTCCCTCCCCCGTCGAGGGGGAGGGATACAGGGAGGGGAGCATTTTCATATAAATTTTAAGGAACAGAAGGAGGAGGTCATATGAATTACGAGAATATTGTCTATGAGGTAAAGGAGGGGATTGGATTCATAACCATAAATCGTCCCGCAAAGCTCAATGCTCTCAATGGTCAGGTTATAGATGAACTCTTTAACGTCATCGGCGAGGTCAGGAGCGATGATGAGGTAAAAGCTATCATATTGACCGGTTCGGGACAGAAGGCATTTGTTGCGGGGGCGGATATTGATGAAATTAAGGAAATCTTAGTAAAAGATGGCCTGGACTTTTGCAGAAGAGGCCAGGAGTTGAACCGGAATATCGAAGAACTTGGTAAACCAAGCATCGCGGCCGTGAACGGGTTGGCGCTCGGTGGCGGTTGCGAGTTGGCGCTTTCCTGTACTTTTAGAATCTTATCCGAAAACGCCAGATTGGGTTTGCCAGAACTTGGTTTGGGAGTTATTCCCGGGTATGGAGGGACTCAGCGATTGAGCAGAATCATTGGGAAGTCCCGCGCTCTTTGGGCTATGCTGACGGGTGATATGATCAGCGCCCAGGAAGCTCTTCAGATGGGATTGGCCAACCGGGTCGTGAAACCAGAGGAATTGATCAACGCCGCCACTGAAATAGCAAGGACAATTTCCCAAAAAGCGCCCTTGGCCGTTAAGATGGCCATGATGGCGGTAAATCGCGGCACGGAAACAGATTTAGAGTCGGGTCTGTTTTTGGAAGCAGCCCTGGCCAATATTCTTTTAGGATCGCAAGACAGAGACGAAGGTATAAAAGCGTTTTTGGAGAAGCGAAAGCCCAGTTTTACCGGTAGATAATAATTATTTGAAAACGGAAGGAGGAAATCTGAATGTTTACTCAATTTAAGGATTGGTATAAAAATCGGCATGATTATGCCAAACAGTGGAAAGCTAAAACCGGCGGCAAGGTGATGGCTTATTTGTGCACCTATGCGCCGGAGGAAATTATGTATGCCGCCGATATTTTGCCGATCAGGGTTTATGGCAGCCACGAGGCTTCTGATCTCACGGAGACGCACATTTTCGGAATGTATTGTCCATTCTGTCGGGATTGCGTGGCTCAGGTAATGGAGGGGAAGTATGATTATGTTGATGGAGTAATGATATCTCAGGCCTGTTTGCATATGCGCCAGATTTATTCCACCTGGGAAATCCATAAACCTGCCGAGTTTATGTATTATTTGCCCATGCCGATTCAACTGGCAAGCAAGCATTCCCGGCCTTACCTGGCGGCTGAGCTTGGGCTTTTTAAGAAGGCGGTGGAGAAATGGGTGGGGAAAGAGATTACCAACGAAGACTTGGATCGTGGTATTGAGATCATGAATGCCAACCGGGATCTACATCAACAGGTTTATAGATTCCGTAATGAAGACAATCCCCCCCTTACGGGCGTGGAAACAATGTATATGACTTCTTCCAGTCAGATGGTGGATAAGAGAGAACACAGCAAAGAACTGGAAAAGCTGTTAAGAGCGTTGCCTTCCCGTAATTTGAATAGGAAAACTGGTATTAGATTGATGATCGTGGGCAGCGAGAGCGATGATATTGAATTCATGGAGATGGTGGAATCCCTTAATACTACCTTTGTGGCCGATGATCACTGTACTGCCAGCCGCTACTTCTGGGGTAACGTAGAACCCCTGGAAGACAGACTGCTGGCGATTGCCAATCGCTACATTGATCGTCCTCCCTGTCCCACCAAGGATACTACCAAAGACTGGGTACGGTTTGCTCATGTGCTGCAAATGGCCAAAAAAGCTAAAGTTGAAGGGGTGGTTATCATCCAGCAAAAATTCTGCGATCCCCACGAAATCGACAATCCTCTGTTGAGAAAAATGCTGGAAGACAACGGGATACGAACCTACTTCCTGGAGCTTGATGTTACCGTTCCAATCGGTCAGTTTAAGATTCGTATAGAAGCCTTTTTAGAGATGTTAAGAGCAGACGAACTTCCTTTCTAACAGGATAGGAAAACTTGTTTAAGTTTTTTGAAATATTAATAATTTGGTAAAGGAGGAGATTAATCATGGCTGAAGTGAAGAGGTACAAAAGCGAACCTCTAAAATGCTGGGATAAGGCCAAAGAGTTGAGATTCAAGTATTACAAAGATTACCAAGAGGCCAAAGAAAAAGGGGGTCTTCGCTGGAGCGGAGGAGCAGAATGTATTGATGTGATTCCCTATGCATTCGGGGAAGATGTGCATTCCCTGACGGCTGAACCCTATGGAGCCAGCGTGGCTTTTAATCCTGCATTTGCTCATGAATGTGAAGCAGCAGTGGAAAATAGAGGGTGGGCTCGGGATATGTGCGCTTATATGCGTAACTACTGGGGTTCAGTATTAATCAATAAATATGCCTTTGGAGGAGAGTTTCCCAAACCTGATTTCAATCTTCAATCCGGGTTCTGCTGCACCCATGCAAAATGGTTTCAGGTGGTCAGTAAATGGCAGGACGTTCCTTATTTTAACATTGATATCGGGACAATTCCTTTCTGGAAGGAAGAACAGCCCCATCGGTTGCAGTATATTGTTGATCAGATGCACGATAGCATTGAATGGATGGAAAAAGTTACCGGCAGAAAGTGCGATGATGAACGATTGATTGAAGGCGTATACAATGATTCGCGGGCTACATCCCTATGGGCTAAAATCACCGAGCTGAACCAGAGAACTCCTGCTCCTTTGGATGAAAAATCCATGTATGCGTTATATGTGTTTCTTACCCTGGATCGGGCCAGAAAAGAATATGTGGATTTTTACGAGGAGCTGTTAGACGAAACCAAGGACCGGGTAGCAAGGGGCATAGCCGCTCTGCCCACCGAACGGTTTCGGCTCATGAGCGATAGCCAGCCCCCCTGGGCATTTTTGAGGGTCTGGAGATACCTGGAGCAGTTTGGAGTGGTCTCTACCGGATCCATCTATACGATTGGTCTGGAAGCAGTATGGGATATTGATGACGACTGGAATTTGACGCCCCGGGAAGATTTAAAGTCCCGTGGGGTGGTGTTGAGGACCCGGGAGGAAGCCTTGCGGGCGATGGCCGACTGGCATATGCGCCGACCCATCTTTTGCATGTTCTACAATGCATCTTGGAAGAGCAAATTGATGATCCAGTATGCGAAGCAATGGAAATGCGATGGGGCTATGCTCCATCTGAACAGGGGATGTGAAGGCACATCTTTGGGTATCATGGAAAATCGGGCGGCTTTAATAAAAACAGGACTTCCTGTATTGACCTATGAAGGCAACATGGGAGATGACCGGGATTTTGATGAGCCCCGTACGATGGCCCGCATTGATGCTTTTATGGAAGGTCTGGACTTGAAGAAACTAACTTAAGATTATTGAGGAGGTTATTATGATAGCAGCAGGGTTAGATATAGGGGCTAAGACTGCTAAGGCAGTGATTCTGAAGGATGGAGCGGTTATCGGTAGAGGAATAGCCATTACCGGTATAGACCAGAAAGAGTCGGCCGATCAAGCCCTTAACAATGCCCTTCAGGAAGCAAAGATTGAACTGAAGGATATAGAAAAGATCGTGGCCACGGGGGTGGGCCGGAAAAAAGCCCCCCACGCAACTGAAATGATTACCGAGGTGGGAGCGGATGCCAAAGGAGCGTTTTTCCTGAATCCTTCCGTTCGAACGGTGATTGACGTAGGAGGAGAAGAGGGGCGGGGCATTAAATGTACTTCTGAGGGGAGGGCAGCGGATTTTGCCATCAATGAAAAATGCGCCGCCGGGGCCGGAGCCTTTATCGAGGCAATGGCCCGTGCGCTGGAGCGTCCCTTGGAGGAATTTGCCAAGCTTTCCCTCACGTCTACTAAAAGTATCCCCATGAATGCCCAGTGTGCGGTGTTTGCCGAATCCGAAGTAGTTTCTCTTATCCATGCGAAAACCCAACACGAGGATATTTCCCGGGCGGTCCATGACTCCATTGCTGACCGGATCATTTCCATGGTGAGAAGGATAGGAATAGAACCGAACGTTATGCTTATTGGTGGGGTAAGTTATAATGTGGGATTTGTGAATTCCCTTAATCGAGGCTTGAACTTGGAAGTGGTGATTCCGGAAATGCCTGAATATGTAGGAGCATTGGGAGCTGCTTTAGCGGCGGCCGGTAAATAAGAATAAAAGGAAGGTGGATGGATTATGGCTGAAGAAAAAAAGGAATTTTGGAGATGGTTGGAATCCCGCTGGACTAATCCCGATATGGATTGGAGGCAAGGAGAGATTATTACTGCCGGGGTAGATGTAGGTTCCGTAAGTTCCCAGACGGTGATTATGGTAGATGGCAAACTGTATGCCTATTCTAATATGAGAACCGGCTCCGATAGCCCGAATAGCGCCTCGAACGCTTTTAACTGGGCGATAGAAGGGACCGGCTTAACAGTTAAGGATGTCCATTATTGTGTAGGCACCGGTTATGGCCGGGTGAATGTTCCCATGGCCAATCGGACGATTACCGAGATTGCCTGCCATGCACGGGGAGCCAATTTCATGTATGGCCCCACGGTTCGCACCGTGCTGGACATGGGCGGTCAGGATTGTAAAGCAATCCGAACTGATGCGAAAGGAAAAGTAGAATCCTTCCTTATGAACGATAAATGCGCCGCCGGAACGGGAAGAGGAATGGAGGTCTTTTCCGACCTGTTAGGCGTTTCCGTTAATGATGTGGGTGATATGTCCTTGGATGTTGATGAAGAACCTGAACCGGTAAGCAGCAGTTGCGTGATCTTTGCCAAGAGTGAAGCGACTGGATTGCTTAGGGAGGGATGGTCCCAAAACAAGGTGCTGGCTGCCTATTGTTTGGCGATGGCCAATCGGATATATGAATTATTGCAGCGGGTGGGGGTAGAGAAGGATTTTGCCATTACCGGGGGAATTGCCAAGAATAAAGGAGTTGTTACCCGCCTGGAAAAGCAACTGGGATTGAAAGCCCTTCCGCCTATATATGATACCCAGATTGCGGGAGCAGTAGGGGCAGCTTTGTTTGCCAAAGGTCTGGTGGAAAAGGAACGCAAGGCTAAGGGTTAAGGAGAATATCCTATTTACTATGTGAATGAATAATGTGCGGCTTGCCGGGGCAATTGGCGCCGCGCTTTTCGGCAAGGCCCTTGACCAAAAGTCGAAAAAATAATGATTGGAATTAAGATCAATGGCAAAAAAATTGAGGTGAGGGAGCAGAAGAGCATCCTCTCGGCTGCATTGGAAGCAGGCGTCTATATTCCTCACCTGTGCTACCATCCCCAGGTAGGCTCTTCCACGGAGATCATATCCGTCGAACTTGCTTACCGGAATGGCCTGCCGCATCATGGGGACCAGGGTGCGCCCTTTCAGGGGTGCAATCTTTGTCTGGTGGAGATTGACGGCCGGGAAGGATTGCTTCAGTCCTGTAAAACGATGCCCGAAGAGGGGATGTCGATCAGTACCGCCTCCGAGGTTCTGGGGAAGGCCAGAGAAGAAAACATAGCCAGGATTTTTGAGACGCATATCCATGCATGCGTAGTTTGCGATAAGGCGTCAGGCTGTGACCGAAAGTGCTGTTCCCTCCATGTTCCGGAAATCGAACGCTGTTGTGGCCGGTTTGGTAATTGTGAGCTTCAGAAGGTTGCCGAGTTTATCGGCATAAAAAATGGTCTGCCAACCTATACGCCGCCCCTTAAGGTTCCCTTTATCGATGAAGAGCCGCTTATAAAAAGGGACTATGAATTATGTATCGGATGTCTGCGTTGTGTAAGAATATGCAGGGAAATTATGGGAGCAGACGCCCTGTGCTTCACGGTGCAGGATGGCAGGGTGGTGGTGGGGAGTAAAGGCCCTACCCTCAAGGAGTCCGGTTGTCATTTCTGTGGTTTTTGTGTGGAAGTCTGCCCAACCGGCGCTCTGACAGATAGAGATTTCAGCACGGGAAAGAGGGTGGCGCAATTGGTTCCCTGCCGGAGCCAATGCCCTGCGGAAATTGACGTCCCCCGATATGTCCGTTTTATTGCGGAGGGGAAGTTTGCCGAGGCTATAGCGGTTATTAGAGAAAGGGTCCCCTTCCCTTCGGTCTTGGGACGGGTCTGTTTTCGTCCCTGCGAAACGGTCTGTCGCAGGGGAAACCTGGACCAGCCTGTAGCCATATGTGCACTCAAGAGAACAGCCGCCGGATTGGACGAGCTGCCTTACCTGCAACTTCCCGGCAAGGAAAAGACGGGACGAAAAGTTGCTGTCATAGGCTCCGGACCGGCCGGGCTTACGGCAGCCTATTACCTGAACATGCTTGGTCACTCCGTGACGGTCTTTGAATCTTTAAAGGAGGCAGGCGGCATGCTCCGGGTCGGTATACCGGCTTATCGGCTAAACCGGCAGACGCTTGATCGAGAGATAAGGGACATAGAAGAAATGGGTGTTGAGATCAGGACCGGCTGTCCGGTGACTTCGCTGGACAAACTGCTCGCAGATGGATTCCAGGCAGTTTTTGTGGCAACCGGCGCCCACAAGGGTGTAAATCTGGGCATTCCGGGCCAGGACGCGGAAGGGGTTTTAGAGGGTGTCGCCTTTTTAAGAAAGGCGAGCGAGGACGATCTGGAAGCCGTTGGCGACAGAGTGGCTGTTATCGGAGGGGGCAATGTCGCTTTAGATGCAGCCAGAACCGCCATCCGCTTAGGTGGAAGGGATGTCACCATATTCTATCGGCGGACACGCGATGAAATGCCGGCCTATAATGAAGAGATAGAGGCAGCCCTTGAGGAGGGCGTCAAGATTGAGTATCAGGTGAGCCCTAAGTCCATCGAAAAGATGGAAGATGGACTGAATGTCCTGTTTGCTCGCATGGAAATGGGAAACCTTGACGAAAGCGGCAGACGCAGACCAGTTCCGATTGAGGGGAGTGAATATACATTGCCCTTTGATGCGGTCATCACCGCCATAGGGCAAAACTCAGAAGTTCCGGAAGGCGTTGTTATTGCTTCTAATGTTGCGCGAAAGCGGTTGGCCGTGGAGCTTGAGTCTGCCAAAGGCGTATTCGTAGGCGGAGATCTGTTAACTGGCCCCCGGACGGTTATTGATGCCATTGCCGGCGGCAGGCAGGCAGCTTCTCTCATCGATAAATTTCTGGGCGGCGACGGCGATATAAGCCAATATTTTACATATCTGCAGACCGACCGCCCGTTGGCCGCTGTACAAACCGCATATGTTGACCAAGCGCGCGCGCTGATGCCGATGTTGCCGGTAGACGAAAGAATTATCAATTTCTACGAGGTCAATTGCGGTTACGATAGACAAACCGCCGTTGCCGAGGCGAAGAGATGTCTGGGATGCGATCTGAGGTTTCAAATTAAACCGGCGGTGATGCCGCCAGAACGCTATTTAATCCTGGCACAGGAAAATATTCAAGATATTACCCAGGAGGGAGGCGTATATACACTTTACGACGCGCGAAAAGAAGTGTATAAAATAATCGGGGCTGAAAACCTTCGGCAGGCCCTTTTAGAAGAGTGTGCAGCCGAGGGGGGGGCTCAATATTTTGATTACGAGAATGATCCGATGTTCACCACGAAGGAAAAGCAGCTTCTTCAGGAATACATGGAAAAACGCGGCGTCATGCCTCGGGGAAATGACGAACTGGATGACCTCTTATGATTTTAGTGAATATCTTAATAGGGGTATAGAGCAAGTATGGAAGAGAAACAAAGACGGGAGTGGGTATACGATGATATCGTTAAAGGGATGCATTTACCGGATATCACTTATACAATTACTTCAGAAATCTTAGAACGATATTTGGATGGCATCGATGATCTAAATCCGCTCTATCTTGATGAGGAATACGCAAGGAAATCCCCCTTTCGAGGTCGAATTGTCCCCCCGATCTCCATGGCCATTTATACGACGGTGAGCAACCTTATCAAGCCCCTCGGCATGGTTATACCGCCTGGGCTGGTACAGGCATATCAACGTTATGAATTCACAGGCATCGTGAGGCCTGACGAGAAACTGTTGATTAAAAGCGTTGTCGAGGATAAATATGAAAAAAAGGGGAGAAAGTTCGTTCTGTTAAGGTCTGAAGTATTTAATGAAAAGGGTGAGAAAGTCGGGACCAGTTGGTTAACACCCATTTGGTCAAAATAACCCCCACCCCTCCCTCCCCCGTCGAGGGGGAGGGATACAGGGAGGGGGTAATTTTCATATAAACACCTATGCCCGTGGGGCACAACGAAACATGAAAATTATCAAATAGTTGGATCTATTTTCATATAAACACAAAGAAATATGGCGAGGAGAATATCCATGTGCTGTGATGAAAAGTTTGATGAATTGGCTATTGGCAATGAATTTGCGCCGCTGATAAAGAAAATGACGCAAGAGAAGATTAACGCTTATGTAAGCACGGCGGAGGATTATAATCCCATTCACGTTGATGTTGAATTTGCCAAAAATACTCCCTTTAAGGGAACGATTGCCCCGGGATTTCAGTGCATAGCGTATATATCCGAATTAATGGCCCGGGAGTTCGGCGAAGGTTGGTATGTGGGCGGGACATTGGATCTCCGGTTTACCAAGCCTGTCAAGCCAGGCGACACGCTGGTTACCCGGGCCACAATTATAGACAAGAAAGGGGAAGAAGGGAAAAAGGTTGTCATTTGCGAGGTCCGCATAACGAATCAAAACAATGAGGATGTGATCCTGGGCTCGGCAGGCGCCCGGTGTCTGGGTTAGCAGAGTGATACCATGAATTAATTGGCGATTAAGGATAATTGGATTAAAACAATCCCCATGCCCGGGTCGGGCACAACGTAAGATGAAAATCACCCCCACCCATCCCTCCCCCGTCGAGGGGGAGGGATACAGGGAGGGGGGCATTTTCATATAAATTTTAAGGAGGTTTTTTGAAGATGAAAAAAGAGCTGCTTTCGAACGAGGATGTAGTAATTACCGATGCCATAAGGATTCCCATTGGTAAATTTGGCGGCACCTTGAAAGATTATGAGGTGTATAAATTGGGGGCAATGGCAATTAAGGCGCTGCTGGAGCGATCAAAGATTGACCCCAACTTGATAGACGAAGTGGTGATGTCCCATACCCGGCAAGACGGAACGGGAACCAATCCGGCCAGAAATATGGCCCTTTTTGGCGGCGTTCCGATCCGGGTTCCTGCCAATACGGTCAACATGGTATGTCCCGCAGGCCTGAAGGCTCAACAATTAGCAAGTCTCGCTATTCGGACCGGTGAGACTCAGCTAAGCGTTGTGGGAGGAGCGGAGAGCATGAGCAATATTCCGCACCTCCTTAAAGGCGCCAGATGGCAGGGATTTAGGCTGCAAAATATCACGATTGAAGATGGATTCCTTTCCCTGAGCGATAAATATTGTGGTCTCGGGCCTGGAGAGACGGCAGAACGCATTAATGAGAAATACGGCATTACCCGTGAAGAACAGGAACAGATTGGCGTGGAGAGCCATCAGAAAGCGGCTAAGGCGTGGGCAGAGGGCGTTTTTGCCGATGAGGTTGTCCCGGTTACGGTTACCATAAAGAAAGGCGGTGCTAAGGAAGAAATCACCTTCGCCAAGGATGAGTGCTTCCGGGAAAATGCCACCTTAGAATCTATGATGAAGCTTCCTCCGGCCTTCAAAAAGGACGGGACGGTCAGCGCCGGCAGCTCGTCCGGGATTACCGATGGTTCAGGAGCGATGTTGATGATGTCCCGTAAGAAGGCCGAGGAACTGGGTAAAAAACCCTTGCTGCATTACGTGGACTTTCTTTTTAGCGGTATCGAGCCCAAAGACTTTCCGGAGGGGCCGGGTGTAGTTATCCCTATGATCCTGAAGCGTAATAATCTTACCATTGATGATATCAAATATGTGGAAATTAACGAGGCGTTTGCCACCGTGTGCCTGGCCGCCGAAAAAATGATGGGTTGGAAAGACAGAACAAAGCTCAATCCGCACGGTGGATGCATAGCTCTCGGACATCCGACGGGGTACAGCGGCATTAGACTGACCGTTCACCTTGCACACGTATTGAAAAAGGGCGAGTACGGTTTGTCCTGTCTCTGCGGCGGCGGCGGCATGGCAGGAGTGGCGATTGTTCGATCGGAAAGAGATTGATAAGGAAGCGAGTTCCTTTTTATAACGGAATCAAAAAATGAAGGGAGGCGTTAAAAATGGAAATAAAAAAAGTGTTAGTTGTGGGCGTGGGCCTGATGGGTTCGGGGATCGCTCAGACCTATGCCGAGAGTGGCTGCGAAGTTTATGTTACTGATATTTCGGAGAATGTTGTACGAAAAGGGATAGACAGCATTGATAAGTTTTTGTCCAAAGCCGTTGCTAAGGGCAAACTGGATGAGGCAAAAAAGGCGGAACTTCTGGGAAGGATCAAGCCGGTAAAGAGCATAGGTGATGCTAAGGATGTAGACCTGGCGCAAGAGGCCGTACCGGAAAATATGGATCTGAAAAAGAAGATCCATGCACAAATGGATGCGCTTTTGCCACCCCATGTAATCCAGGCAGTGTGCACCTCCGCGCTTTGTATCAGTGAGATAGCCGCCGCCACGAAGCGAACCGACAAGGTCATCGGCACTCACTTCCACAGCCCGGCGCAGGTAATGAGACTGGTGGAGGTCATTCGTGGACTGAATACTTCTGATGATACGGTGCAGAGCATGAACGCCATTTTACAGAAATGTGGCAAACTTGCGATTAACGTAGCGGATTCTTCCGGCTTCATCACCAGCCGCGTCTGGTGCCCCCTTGGAATGGCAGCCATCCAAACAATGGTTGAGGGGGTAGCCACAGCGGAAGATATCGATGCCGCCATCAAGGGAGGCTTTAATCATCCTATGGGTCCCCTGGAGTTAATGGATGTCATCGGTCTGGATGTCATGCTTCATGCGGCGGAAGATCTCGCCAAAAATTTCGGCCCGGCCTACGCCCCTCCCCCACGTCTCAGGACGATGGTGGCCGCGGGGCAATTGGGGGTCAAAACTGGACAGGGATTTTATAAGTACCCCAGGAAATAACTCCCATGCCCGGAGTGGGCACAACGAATGATGAAAATCACCCCCTCCCCTCCCTCCCCCGTCGAGGGGGAGGGATACAGGGAGGGGGGTATTTTCATATAAATAAAGGGGCAAAAGATGAGCTATAACGACATCCTCTATGGCGTTGAAGACGGAATAGGCAGGGTGACCTTGAATATCCCGGAAAAGATGAATCGACTCAGCATCGCCACCATGAAAGAGATAGTGGATGCCCTGAACCTGGCCAAAGGGGATGAATCAATACGGGTGATCATTATTCAGGCGGCCGGCGATAAGGCCTTTTGCGCCGGGGCAAACCTTGCGGACTTCAGCGGGCTTTCCCCCGTGGAGAGCCGTGATGTTTTCCGTGCTTTTGCCGACTTATCAAAGGTTTTTGTTGATTTACAGAAACCTTCCATTGCCGCGGTTAATGGCCTGGCCCTTGCCGGTGGATGCGGTCTGGCCATATATCCGGACATTACCATTGCTTCCGAGCGGGCAAAATTCGGGTTGCCTGAGATTAATGTGGGGCTCTGGTCATGCATGGTATCCGCTTCGCTGCCGAAAGTACTCGGGCGAAAGAAGGCGCTGGAGCTCTTGCTTACAGGGGATATGATTGACGCGGAAGAGGCCCAGCGGATCGGATTGGTCAACCGCGTTGTACCCCACGACCAACTCGAACAGACAGTGACGGACCTGGCGCGCAAACTCAGCAAAAAAAGCCCGGCAGTGATGCGGCTGGGACGGGATTCGTACTATACCATGCTGGATATGGAGTTTGACAAATCCCTGGAATATCTTCTGGATGTGCTGGCTCTGATCGTGAGCACAGAAGATCATAAAGAGGGCGTGGCTGCCTTTTTAGAGCAAAGAAAACCGGTTTGGCAGAACAGGTAGGGTGGAAAATTGTCTGACAAGACTGCGGAAAATAAAGAAGTGGTACAATTCTCCAAACAAGGGCATGTCGGGCTTATCACGATGAATCGTCCGGGGGCTATGAACAGTTTGAACGGCGCTTTGTGTTCGAGACTGAGTATAGTAATTGAGGCGATTGAGCGGGACGATGACATCCGTGTTGCTATTATCACGGGGGCCGGCGCGAAGGCCTTTTGCGCGGGGATTGACTTGACGGAACGGAAAGGAATGAGCGATGAGGATGTCGGCGCCTTAAGAAAATTTATCATATTTCCCCTCTATCGGCAGCTTGAGGAGATGACCAAGCCGCTTATTGGAGCAATTAATGGCTTGGCCTTAGGCGGTGGTGCGGAGATCGCACTGCTTTGCGACATAAGGATTGCCTCGGAAAATGCCGGTTTCGGCCAGACAGAGGTCAAATGGGGCATCATCCCTGGGGCTGGCGCCTGCCAAAGGTTGCCGGCGATAGTTGGGGTGGGCCGCGCGAAAGAACTCCTTCTTACGGGTAAAGTGATAAATGCCGGGGAAGGAGAAAGGGTGGGACTTTATAATCTTGTAACAACTTCACAAGATTTGTTGAGTCGGGCCATTGAAATGGCGCAAATGATCGCCGAGAACGGTCCCGTGGCGGTCAGACAGATTAAAAAAGCCATAAATTTAGGGACGGAAAATCATCTGGCAATTGCCCTTGATCGTGAGGCGTCTGAAGTCTGTTACCATACTCAGGATCGGCTGGAAGGGGTAGCCGCCTTTAATGAAAAGAGAAAACCAAAATTTCAGGGAAAATAACAGTGATCATCTCACATCCCTCCCTTGATGGGAGGGACAGAGGGTGAAAACCGATTCACCCCCTCCCCTCAATCCCCTCCCGTCAGGGGAGGAGGTTTTTGGGGTTAGACGACAATAAGGAGGTTCTTGAAATGGAAGACATAAAAACGATCGATATCATGAATTACCCTATTCAAACTACGGATGTTCCTTATAATTTCAATGATTGGGAGGAGTGGCGCAAGGTCTGTACAACCACCTTCAAACCCTTCTTTCCCATGGGACGGTTTCCCCAAACGTCTGAAGAACTAGAAAAACACAAACACCTTTACGGAACGGTTTTTTATCCCTATGAATCCCTGGAGACATTCATCGCGGCGATGGATAAAGAGGGATATGACCGGGTCTGCATGGCGGCAGTTAAAATGTGGTCCTACCGAAGAAGTTTTAAGTTAATATTCGATTTCACCATCGATAATGTGAATGACATGGTGAAAAGGAGTAATGGCCGGATTATCGGCGTGGCGGGATATAATCCCTTTCGAATCAAAGAGAGCCTGGAGGAGATTGAGAAGTCGGTCAAGGAATATGGCTTCAAATTTGTCTATCTGCACAGTATCAGTTTCGGCCTACCTTTCAACGACAAGAAGCTTTACCCCTTGTATGGGCTTTGCAGTGCGCTGAACGTTCCCGTGGCCATGCAGACGGGACATTCCGCTGAGACTCTGCCCAGTTGGGTGGGGAATCCCATGGCCGTCGATGAAGTGGTGATGGACTTCCCCGATCTAAAGATAAACCTTTCCCACACCGGTTTCCCCTGGATAAAGGAATGGATTGATCTCGTCTGGAAGCATGAAAATGTTTATGGAGATATTTCCGCATACATGCCGGAGAACTTGGATCCCGAGTTGATCAATTTTATAACCAGCGGACGGGGCAACAGCAAGGTGATGTGGGGCACCAATGGACTGGGCTTAAGGCATGGAAAACAGCAGCTCATGAAAATGGAGATGAAAGACAAATACAGGGAAAATATCCTGCGCAACAACGCATTGAGGTTCATGGGGCTGGAATCCTGATCTTAGGATTTACTGCGCATACGACATAAGAGGTGAAGAAAATGGATTTTGAATTAGCGCCGGAGCATATACAGATCAAAGATACAGTAAGAAAATTTTGCCTAAACGAAGTTATCCCCTTTGCAGAAGAGTGGGAAAAGGATGAGCATTTTCCTCGTGACGTCATCAGGAAAATGGGCGAACTCGGTTTTTATGCTTCCCCCTTTTCGGAACAGTACGGTGGCACGGAGCTCGGTTTCCTGGCCAATATTATAGTGGCGGAGGAGTTGGGAAGGGCTTCCCTGGGACTTGCATGTTGCCTGAATATGCAGAGCGGCACCTGCCCGATGACCATTTTGTTAAACTGTAATGAGGAACAGAAACAGAAATATCTCCCCGGAATAATCAGC
>DATESZ010000067.1:0-5250 GCA_035283845.1 Syntrophales bacterium
GGCTTGGTTAAGCAATGCGATTACCGAGCATCAACGCAGAAATTTCAGGGCAATTCTTGCCCGTGAAAATGTTGGCGACAAAAAGGAGGTTTTAACCATAAATGACTTGCATGATAACAACCCCCTCTGGTCTGTGCCCCAGGGCGGTATTGCCGTTTCCCGGGACCCTGTAAAAATGGCAGCAAATGTCGCACCTTTATTAAGAAGCGCCAGGAACATCATATTTGTCGATCCGTATTTTCAACCTAATCTTCGTAAGAATCTTAAACCTTTGGAGTTATTCTTAAAAATATTGGCAGCGTCACGAAATGTGACTGAAAAACGACGCGTGGAAGTCCATTGCAATGCCAATAAATGTGGGGAATTTAGTTGGTTCAAAGAAGAATGTGAGTCACATCTTCCGAATATTATTCCCAAAAACATGAAGATAAAGATATTTCTGGGGACACCGGTTTGAATATCCCTCCTTAGCAGCAATGTTGTAGTCCTCCTGTGTTGTTCTGCATTTTCTTCCAGATAGACAGATAACGCTTTTATTGGTTTCTGATTCCTGTTTGTCCTTTGATTCCTCTGATTTTTCTGATTCCTTTGTCGTCACCAATCAGGGGGGTGACTATGCAAAGGAAACCATGCTGTATCTGTTCCACTTCTTTCCTACCTCACCGGAAGTTGGGCGACCGCCAGAAGACCTGTGGCGACCCTGAATGTCAGCGGACCCTCAAGCGGAACAATGATGCCCGCTGGCGTCAGAACAATCCCCATTACACCCGAAACGATTATCCTCGCGTCAAGGCGTGGCTCGATCAGTATCCCGAATACCTGAAACGATACCGCCAGGATCATCTGGAGTATGTCCAAAAGAACCGGGACGCCCAGAGGCGGCGTGACCGCCAAAGAAAAGTCCGTCTTGATATACAAGCCAAGTTGAATAGACAACCATCCGAAATCATAGCGCAATCAAAGAGCATCACCACGGTTTCCCATCTTGATATACAAGATGAGTTCATCCTGAAACCCCTCGAAATCACGTTCATTTTGTCTCGCCTCCTGCATTTTCCCTGTCTTGATATACAAGCCGAGATGGATTTTTCCTCCCCTCTTCGAGACAATGGCGCCATCAAACACGGAGGTGACGCCTATGGATGCAAGATGGCTCGTTGATCATGACCGGATCAGGAAGATCACTGGCTCTTTCAGTTGGATTGATCACCGATTTATTTCCGGCGGATTCATCCGCGATCTGTCCCGGGAAGAGATCCTGATTTATCTCTTCCTCGTCGCGGTTTCCGATCGTCAGGGATTGAGCTTCTATCGTGACGACCGGATCTGTTCCCTGCTGAAGATCGATCTCGCCTCTCTGGGCGAGGCCAGAGAAAACCTTACGGAAAGGTTTCTGATCGCCTGGCGTTCGCCCGTATATCAGGTTCTTGCCCTGCCGCCTCAGCCGGTCAGTCCTCTCTCCCCCGAGGAACGCCTCCTCCGGCAGCGCCAAAGATCCCTCGCCTACATCAGAAAGATTCAGGAGGTCATCGCATGAATATCGAAACATGGGGCTACATCCGCCATCTCTACTTTGCCGAACGATTCTCCAAGAAGGCCATCGCCAGGGAACTGAACCTTGATCCCAAGACCGTTCGCCGCGCCCTCAAAAAGGACAATCCGGATCGTAAGAATCCGGGGCCGCGACTATCCAAACTCGACCCTTTCCGGGAGAAGATCGATAAGCTCCTTTCGTCTTATCCCCGCATGAGCGGCGTGCGCATCCAGGAAGAAATCCGCAAGGCAGGCTATCCCGGCGGCATCAGCATCCTGAGATCCCATCTGAGAAACATCAGGCCTCAAAAGAAAGCCTTTCTCCATATCCAAACCCTGCCCGGAGAAGAAGCCCAGGTGGACTGGGCCTACGCCGGCAGAATCGGCGACAGGCCATTCTACTGCTTTCTCATGGTCCTGTCCTTCAGCAAGATGCTCTATATCGAGTTTTTCCCTTCCCAGATCCTCGAAAACTTCCTGGCCGGACACCTCCACGCCTTTCATTACTTCCAGGGGGTTGCCAAAAAGATTCGCTATGATAATTTGAAAAGCGTCGTCCTAACCCGTCTGGGCCCCAGTATCCAGTTCAACCGCCGCTTCCTCGACTTCGCCGCCCATCATCTTTTCGACCCCTCCGTATGCAACGTCCGGAGTCCGCATGAAAAAGGTCGCGTGGAGAATGCCGTGAAATACGTCAAAAACAACTTCCTCGCCGGCAGAACCTTCCCCTCCTTCACCGACTGCAACCAGCAGGCCACCCTATGGATAGACCATGCAGCCAACGGGCGCATTCACGGAACCACCAAAACCAGACCGATCGATCTCTTCCGGGAAAAAGAACAATCCCTCCTGATCCCCCTGCCGAAAATCGATTACGACACCCGTATCGTCTGTGCCGTAAAGAGCACATCACAGTCCCTGGTCTTCTTCGACACCAACCGCTACAGCGTCCCCTTTACCCATGCCGCCATGATCCTCACCCTCAAGGCCGATGAACAGTTCGTCTCCGTCTATGACAAAGAGCAAATGATCGCCCAGCACGCCCGTTCCCATCAAAAACACCAGATCATCGAAAACCCCGCGCATGTGCAGGGGCTACTGGCAGCAAGACCTCATGGCGCCACCTTCAAGCACCGGGACGCGATCCTTGGCATGGGGGAATCAGCAAAACAATATCTCGAGGCCATGACCAAAACGGAACTCCATATCTCCCATCAACTCAAAAAAATCATCGGGCTCAGGGACCTCTTCGGAAAAACCGAGGTCATGGCCGCCATGGAACAGGCCATGAAACACCGTGCCTTTGGTTACGAATACCTCCAGAACATCATCCACGCCAACCGAAGAAAACGGGCCGAAACCAAACCTCCGGGCACACCCTCCTCAAAGATCAACCCCGAGCTGATCCGATCCACATCGGTCGAAGAAAGAAACCCCGAAATCTACGATAAATACTGCAACGATAAGGAGCATGACGATGACGATTCAAACGCTTAAAGAACAACTCCAGAACCTCCATCTCAGGGGCATGGAGGCCATCCTTGATGAAACCCTCAAAAAGGCCGCCACAAACAACCTCTCTCCCGCTGACGTCCTTTCGATCCTTGCCGAACAGGAAATCGCCCTGCGCAAACAAAAACTCATCAAAGCACGGATCGCACAGGCCGCCTTCCCAACCAGTAAAACCATCGACGCCTTCGACTTCAACTTCCCTAAAGCAATCAATAAATCACAGATACTTACCCTCTTCGATCTCCAGTTCGTCGACCAACAACAAAACGTCATCCTCATGGGGCCTCCCGGCACAGGAAAAACCCATATCGCCTTATCTCTGGGTTATCAGGCCTGCCAAAAAGGCTGCAAAACCCTTTTCACTACCGCCATGAATCTCATCAACCACCTGTCCGCCTCTCTGGCAGATAACTCGTTCCTCAAAACTATGAAACTATACAAATCCCCCCAGCTCATCATCATCGATTTATGTTGAGTGTTCATTAATGTTGAGAGTTTGCCGGTTTCGCTCTCTATCGATGCTTTCGCCGACATATCTGTTCACATAAATGAATCCGCTGCAAGCGGCTTACAGTGACCCAAATCCACCACCTAATTTTGCATAGGCCGGATTTTCCGTTTTTCAACGCTGTTTGTTTGGGTTGGTTACAATATTTTCCCTCCAAAGAGGTCCTATGGTCAAATTTTTACATGAATGCCTTACTCCAGCAGTTTCCTATGGGTAAAGTGGGCAAGCTTCACCATTTTCGTGGAAATATGCTTTGAAAATCCACCACCTAAATGATCATTATCCTTTCGTGTCATATGCTTATGCATAATTATCCACAAGGAACCGGAACAAGCGCCCTGATCCGGCTGCGTGCCTCAAGAAAAAGATCCATTGCCGGGTGACCTTTCACAAGGCGGATGATCAATTCGCGAGAACGTTCAACAATACGCCCCGGTATGTTGATGAACGAAAACCGAATCGCCTTCATCCGCTTGGGCACCCAGGACTTCCCCAAGGCCAGCCGCTTCATGGCGCTGTTGAGATTCATCGCCAATATCATGATCCACCACCAAGCGGCATTTTCACCAAAATCGTCAGAAGGCAGCTTGCCTCCGGCTAAATCTTCCTTCATCACCGAATGAGCCTCCTCTGACTTCCCACAACGTTCCCGGTGCCAATGTACCAGCTTCTCTCCTTCCCAATTCATGTTCGTTACCAATCCAAAAAGCTTGTATCTCTGCAAACTTACATGAAACGTCGGAAATGGAAAGGACTGCTGAGACGATTCCATCCCAGGCAGGTCCATCGAACCCATGACTTCACGAATTGCCAGATACCGGTAAACCGGGGAATGCTTACTGTAAGCAATTTCAGCGGGGACAAAGCATACTTCCGCCCATTCCTGGATCGTCTTTATCCCATCCCGGTATATCGGCTGCCAATCCTTCTCCTTCACTTCCAAAACCGCTTTCTTGAATTCCTGAGTCACATCACAGCCAATCGCAAACTCTATCCGACCAAACCGCTCGTGTTCCCCTTTGGCGCAATATCTGAGCAGTTCATGCTGGTATCCCGCCGTATCCGACCGGAGTCGAACCGTCTCAACACTCTCGGGCAGTAACGCCAAGGCCTCCTTAAACACTCGCAGCTGTTCATATCCCGCCGGCACATTACCGTCCCGAAATTCCGTATGCAATACCATCCCCTGCTCTGCCCACCACGTATTCAATGGCTGATATGCCTTGAATTTTTTGTAACAATATAAAGCTTCCAGCTTCGCCGTCTCTATCAACGTGGCATCCTGATCCAAGGTCGCCACCTTCTGGGGTAGGGGGCTGTGACTTTGCATGAAACCAACCATGTCCGCATTCACCTTCACCAAACCACGCAAGTGTTCATTCGGAGCTGGTATAAACGCCTTCCCCTCAATGCGCAGCTCCTCCTGTTCCGCATCATGAAATGCCGCTAAATACCGAAATACCGAACTTGAAGAAGGTACCGCACGACTCTGCTCCTTCCGCCAACGACGATCCAGTTCCCGCCGCTCACGACGTTTCATCCCCTTCTGTTCTATCCTACGCAATACCTTACAAAAACCAGAATCTCCTTCCAATTTCCGCAAATCATCCACACAATCACCGCCCGCAAGATTTGTTAAGATCAAGGACAACAACGTCTGCCTATCCGTCCAACTCTGCTGCTTGATGTGCAAATGC
>DATESZ010000068.1:0-27251 GCA_035283845.1 Syntrophales bacterium
GGTCAACCTGGTAAAGATAAATTCCCTGAAAGATTATCAGCGGGCCATAGGCAAAGCAGGCAACAAGGAAGGCGTTGCACTCTTAATAAAAAGAGGTAAAGCATCTCCTATGTTCGTGCCTATTCGTCCATAACGGGAAGCGCGCTCTTTGCTGCAGTGAAGCTCCCCGCCCACAGGGCGGGGCATCTTAAACAGCGTTGAGGGGGATTGCATCCCCCTTACCCCAGCACCACATTCATCCCCGTCCACAGGACGGGGTATCCTGCGGGAGCTTTTATAAATGGATGAATATAGAGATATCGCGTCTTACATCAGGCAGATATATCAATTGCTTGATGGTTACTTTGGGAATCTTTACTGGTGGCCTGCTGACACCCCTTTTGAGGTAGTAGTAGGCGCTATTTTAACGCAAAACACTGCATGGCGAAATGTCGTCACGGCCATATCAAAATTAAAAGACGCCAACATCCTCGCCCCCGAAGGTTTGTATCGTGTGGAATTGAGTACCCTGGCGACATTGATACGATCGTCAGGATATTATCGTGTTAAAGCCGTTAGACTGAAGGCCTTTGTCGATTTTTTGCATAAAGAACATGGCGGTAGCCTTGATGCCCTTTTTGCCGGGGGGGTCTGGCAAATCAGGGAAAAATTGCTGCAGATCAATGGCATCGGCGAGGAAACGGCTGATAGTATATTACTCTACGCTGGCCGAAAACCAGTCTTTGTAGTCGATGCCTATACAAAAAGGATATTAATTCGTCACGGCATTGTTAACGAAAATGCCGGTTACAGAAACATTCAGCGCCTGTTTATGGCCAGCCTTCCCCAAAGCGTCCCCCTGTACAACCAGTACCATGCCCTCCTGGTGAATACGGCGAAGCATTTCTGTACAAAAAAGAGTCTCTGCGGAGAATGCCCACTTAGGGGTCTCGCAGCCTCCGCGCTGTTATAATAAGAGCAAGCCTGGGGCTTTGTACGAAGCCCGTACGAGCCTGTCTGCGTGTAACGCACGGGCAGATAAAGCCAAAGATAAGTCATGTTTCACGTGAAACATGACTTATCTTTTCGCAGCCGATATCTGATCATCTTCATTTGTAAGCCCTTTCTGCTTAAACCCAATTGTGCAGCGGCCCTGGTTACATTGCCCCCGCATTCTCCCAATACCCGGACGATTACCTGTTTTTCTATCTCTTCCTTCTGATCCCTCAGGATACTTCCAAATGCCTTATGTGGCGCTTCCCTCTGCAGGGGCGTCGCAGGGCGGCAAACAACAACCCGCAAATCTTCAGGCATATTCTCAAGAGTAATCATGTCTTCTTTAGCTATCAGTACCAGTCTTTCTGAAATGTTTTCCAATTCCCTGACGTTGCCGGGCCAATCATAAGATGCGAAACATTCCTGCACTAAAGGGTCAATTCCTTTTACACACTTGTTAAATTTTTTATTAAATTTACGGATAAAATATTCCGTCAGGGGCAAAATGTCTTCCTTTCTGTTCCTTAAAGGCGGTATGGGTATGGGAAAGACATTCAGCCGATAGAACAGGTCGTCCCGGAATCTCCCGTCCCTAACGTCCTGAAAAAGATTCCTGTTCGTGGCCGTTATCAGACGGACGTCGACCTTAATGGTCCGTAATCCCCCGACTCTCTCAAATTCCTGCTCCTGAATGACTCTGAGCAGCTTAACCTGCATATCTTTCGGCAGTTCGCCTATTTCGTCAAGAAATAGCGTCCCTCGGTGAGCCAGTTCAAACTTGCCTGGTTTGGTAACGACCGCGCCGGTAAAGGCGCCTTTTTCGTAACCGAAGAGCTCACTTTCCATCAGATGTTCAGAAATAGCGGCGCAATTGATCTTTACAAAAGGATTGAGGCGTCGGTCGCTGTTTCTATGAATGGCGCCGGCAATAAGTTCCTTTCCTGTGCCGGTTTCTCCGAAAATAATCACGACTGTCGCCGTCGGCGCCACTTGTCGTATCATGTCGTATACGGCGCGCATACCTTCACTGCAGCCCATGATTCCGTTCCGTTCCGCTTCTTCAGGACTAAGGGAGACCTCCCCTTCATTCAAGGTCCGTGTCTTGACGGCCTTATGGATCACGTTTTTCAATTCTTCCTGTTCAAAGGGCTTGGTAATGTAATCGAAGGCGCCTTTTTTCAGGGCATCTACCGCGGTGGCAATCGTACCATGGGCGGTAACGATAATAACCGGCGTGAAAGGATAATCCTGCGCCACCTGAGATAAAAGTCCCATGCCGTCAAGATTAGGCATTTTCAGATCCGTAATCACAGCGGCACACTCCTCTTCCTTTAGAATTTTCAACGCCTTCGCTCCGTCTGAGGCTGTAGTCACATCAAAACCTTCCTTTTTGAGCATAGCGCTCAATACTAACCGCATATTCAATTCATCATCAACAACTAAGATTTTATACATAATTATAATCCACCATTTGTAAAAACATTAGAGTCTTTCCCCTCTTTCTAAACCTTTTCATGCCTGCCTTACCTGCTGAACACTTCCTATCCTGATGTAAAAAATCGTTCCCAGACTGGGAATTGATTTGACACGTATATAACCGCCGTGATTTTTAATGATTCTCTGACAAACAGCCAATCCCAGTCCTACGCCCCGTTCTTTAGTGGTAAAGAAGGGTTTGAAGATGTTTTTCATATCTTCTTTTTTAATGCCCTTACCAGTATCCTGGATCAGTATGCCGACTCCTTCCGTCGTTTCACCGGCAAATCTTGTTTTCGACGTTCTGATTCGCAGCGTCCCTCCCTCAGGCATAGCATCTATAGCATTAAAAGCAATGTTAAGTATAACCTGAATGATTTGCTCCCCATCAACCACCAGGTTTCGGATTTTTGGATTCAAATCCATTTCTAAAGTAATGTTTCCACAAACTTTATTCGCCTTTATTATGGATACGGCCCTTTCGACAATAACATTTATGTCCTGTGCTTTTAAGTTGATCGTATGCGGCTTTGCATAATCGAGAAATTGTGAAACCACGCTGTTCAATCTATCCACTTCCTCAATAATGACATCAAGAAGTCTCTTGTTTTCCGCTATGTCCGTTTCGGACATCAGATATTGGGCGGCGCCTTTAATAGAGCCAAGAGGGTTTCTGATCTCATGGGCAAATACTGGCGCCATCTCTTCCAATAACAGCGCCCTCTCCTTTTCCAGTTTGACGTCGAGAGCATAAAGCGAGGTAAATACATCCTTGCTTTCCGGATAGATCGTGCTGAAAATTTTTTCCAGGATTATCCTGAAGGGCGAGATGGAAATAACGATAGTAAAGCAGGCCACCAAAACATGCGTAAAGGGGAGCCGGGCAGTACGGCCGAATAACCCGATCACCAGATAAAACAACACAACGGCAAATGCGGTGATAATTGAAACGACGAGGGCTTTGGCCATGAGCTCGTGCAACTCCGTCAGATGCGGATAAGCGATAATCAGAAGGATAAAATAAAGCAAGGCGGCAACCACGAGATTGGACAGAGGCGGAAAACCAAAGCCGTAATAATAAAAAACATCGAAAGCGCTCAGCAACATCGCTATGGGAAAGGCAATGGCCAGATATCCCATGCGCCTTTTTTCCACGCCATCCGCTATGTTCCTGATATAGGCAATAAGTGATAAATAGCTGAGACCAATGACATAAGCAATATAGAGGTTAAGCAAAATATTCAAATAAGGAAAGCGATATAAGGGTGTAAAAAAAATGAGTGCGATAGCCAGGCTGAAGAGTGCCGTGGAAGCAATGTCATCTTTAGAAAATAAAGTCCGATTCTTGAGGAAATAGCGGCAGAACCTGATCACAAGAGGCGGAATGGAGATTAGTCCCAAGTTTTCAATAAGACTGATAAACTCGATTCCCAATACAGCGTGGACAAAGACGCCCGCCTTATGAACAAAGACGGCCAGACATAAGGCGGCAAAAGACAGCTGAACCGGATCGGTTTTTTTATGAATAATCAAAGATATGGCGATAATCAAGCTTACTGCCGCTAATGTGAAAATCTCCATGTTGTGCCGGCTGCCGTTCGGGTTTTATATTACTTTGCAGGCGATGTTATAGATAACGTATAGTTAAGTCAAGAATATCTCGGTGAACTTATTTCCCCCCCACACTGCCCAGACCGTTAAGAGAAAAGGATAGCATGAAAGTACGGTCGTTGGCATCATCGGCGTAGCTTAAACCGATGCTCCAGCACTGGCGATGATAATTGAAGCCCAGGGTATTTCTCATATATTTCTTGTCAAATTGATTTCTTTTCAGTTCATAGGACGTATCGATGGTTTTTGTCAGAACAGCCTTTAGAGAAAGATTAATTTCTTCTAATAAATCCCTGGTATAGCGGTAATCGACAGACGCCGAATTTCCCTGCGCACCGGAAAGCTTTAGATCATAGTTGGTCTTTTCCCACCTTCCTGAATTCACATTCAGCCTGTTCCGGACATAAAAGGCAAAATATTGAAGGGGTTTTACTAAGTCAAGTTCCATATCGATATCGCCAAAGGGGCGTTTACTATCCGATCCGGATGAATTTTTTCTTGCCTCCCTGATGTCGAAACTCTCGGCCAGCTTGAAGCGCAGTATTTCTACGTAGCTTATCGCGCCATCCTTGCCCTTTAACCTTGCCACAAGCGTATTGGTTAAGGCCGCTGTCACAGCATTTTTCTCGTCAACCCGGCCTGCAAAATTCGGCAGATCGTCCTGATCGAAATAGGGGACGTAGTCATAAACCAGTTCCGGTTTTATCTCATGCCTGATCTTTTCGATGCTTTTACCCGACACGGTGAAATCACGGAAAACAGACGTAGTCATATTTGTACTTAGGCGATAGGTGGAACGGTGGCCGCGTTTATCGGAATCTGAAAAAGGATCATCATCATTCCTTTCCCAAAAGGTCCCTCTGACCTCTGCCTCGGGTGTGAAACGGAAATAGCCGCCTGCATCAAGGGGAAGGGAAATGGCCGGCTTAAGTTCCACAAGGTTTCCCTTCTGCCCATCTTTCCTGTAATCCCCGCTATAGGAGGCGCTTAAATCAATGTTAAACGGTGTGCCAAATAATGATTGTTTTGCCCCTGTCAACGTTATTTCAGGATATTTTTGCACCGTCGCCCCGTTTGACGGACTTGTCAAATCATCGGTATATCCAATGAGAGCAGTAAGGTTATACAGGGACCAGTCTTTGACCAGACGGACTCTGGAATCTAGCGCTCCCAGCGAATCGTCGGCAATAAAGGATATTTTTTTAAACTGCTCCTCGGCATTTACTGAATAATGATCACGATAGTAATTATGGGAGGCAAAATCCTTAAAATACCAGTTGTCCGATACCCTTACAATATCGGCCCGCATGTATAAATCAGACCCGAAAGCCGTATAGTTCTGAAAATAAAAAGACCATCTGTTCTGAGACGATTGCCAGTCCCTGGCAATATCACCCGTTCTCTCCGTTATCCTTACAGCGTCGCGGAGGTAATCGCCATAAATACTGCCGTAGGAATCTTTACTGAGGAAGTACCTGAACTCCACGCCCTCCTTAAATCCCCTTTTATCCATGTAGCGTTGATAAAAAGTGGCATCGGCTGTTGTTGATATGGCAAGGTAGAAAGGAAGCTCCACATCCCACCCTAATTTATCCCGCGAGTAGGCGAAACGTGGAAAAAGGAAACCCGTCTGGCGCGTCGTTTTAGCAGGGAATATCATGTAGGGAACATACAAAAGGGGGATATCTTTGACGAAAAACTTCCCGCCCTTTATCGTTCCGTAACCGTCGATAGTTAAATCAGCTTCCCGGCCCTTCAGTCGCCAATCCGGCGAAGGTCCGTCACAGGTGGTCACGCATGCGTCTTTAAATCTGTAGTTAGATTCTCCTGTTTTTTCTATTTTATCGCCCTTCAAATAGAAATGGTTCCTGGCGATGAACATTTTTCCCGAATATACGACGCCGGTGTTGGACGCGACATTAAACTCCATCCTGTCCCCTTCCAGGACGTCGTTGTCTGTCGTGACCATGACCTGACCTTCTGCGGTGGCAATATTTCTCCCCTTTTCCATAACTACGGAATCGGCTTCTAGCGTTCCCCAGGAAAATATAACAATAGCATGACCTTTTGCGATATAAGTATCACTTTTACGGTCATAGGAAATACTGTCCGCTTCAATTGAGATCGGCCCCTTGGCAAGCCTGCTTTCAAGAGCAAAAACGGGACACAGGAAAACAAAAAAAACCAGCAGCAGTAAACAAGGGAAATACAAGGGGAACAATCTTCTCATTTTCAGCCGTTCCTCAGGTTAAGTAAAAGGGGATCATAATTTCAGTTATTTACATTTGAGAAAAGGCCATTTTAATCTCTCCAACAAGGTAAAGCGAACCGGTCACACAGATAAGATCGTCCCTGCCGGCCAGGCACAAGGCCCTTTTGAGAGCCTGTCCAGTCTGTTCTACAACCTCCACGTAATCATTATAGAGACTTGCAATGCTCGCCAACTCTGACGTAGAAACGGCCCTTTCCGATTCAGGTCTGGTAATGATGATTCTATTCGCCAGGGGAGCAATTTTCTTCAGCATGAGCGGGAAGTTCTTATCAAGCAACACGCCAAAGACAAGTATCAAATTCCTGTAGGAGAAATCGCTTTTTAGGGCCCGGCAAAGGACGGAGATCCCTGCTGGATTGTGGCCGCCGTCAACGATCAGTCTGGGAGCAGACTGAAGAATCTCGAGACGGCCCTCCCAGTGCGTTTTTTGCATTCCCCCGTAAACGTGACTGTCGTTAATAACAAAGCCGCTGTTTATCAGTATTTCTATGGCAGCAAGGGCAAGGGCGGCATTTTCAATCTGGTGCTTACCTGGAAGAGAGCAATTCAGTCCTTTATAATTTTTGCTGATTCCACGATAATCAAAGACTCCGTTCCCATGACGCCTCGTTCTTATATGCTCCCCGAGCCGGTAAAACTTCGCCTTTCTTTCCCTGCATGTCTCATCAAAAATCTCCAGAACCGGTTTCTGTTTTGCCGCCGTGATGCATACACCTTTGTTGTTGATAATCCCCGCCTTTTCCCGCGCTATGTCTCTCAGCCGATTCCCCAGATATTCACGGTGCTCAAGAGAAATGTTTGAAATTACGGAGGCAACAGGCTTTACCACATTGGTGGCGTCGAGTCTCCCACCCAATCCTACTTCCAGGACGGCGATGTCCACCTTCATGCGGCAAAAATGCAGAAACGCCACTGCCGTTAGAACTTCAAAGTAGGTAACGTCCTCCCTTACATGCCCTCTTACCTCGTCGATGAGGGCATCCAGTGCCTCCCCTGTTATCATTTCCCCGTTGATGCAGATCCTTTCCCGCAGATCTACCAGATGCGGCGAGGTATAAATGCCGGTGCGGTAACCGGCTTCGCGGAGAATGGAAGCTGTCATTGCCGCAATGGAACCTTTGCCGTTGGTGCCGCCTATTAAGACACTGGCGTATACGTTTTGGGGATTTTGCAAATACTCAAGGAGGCGCGTAACCGGAGCGAGACCGAGACGGATAACGGAAACGTTTAACTGGGAAAGATATTCACGGGGGGATATCATGTCGTCAACGGTTAGTATATTGCCCAGCCGAATTTTCTCATTAGGCCCCAATCTGAAGTACTTGGCCATCTTCAAGGGCACGAAGACGACTGTTCTTGAGTAATCTTATTTCTCCTTTAATAGTTTCAATACTCAGAGGCTTCATGTGATATAGATAAATGACAGTTGGAAGGGCGTCCATTTTTTTCAGCTCCTGCAGCAGGAGCGAAGGCGTAAGGTGACCGGTGATTTCGGCAACGTCTTGCATGGTATCGGAGAACGACGTTTCCACAAATATGGCTTTCAAATCGCTTATTTTACCTGCAATCTTCCATATTTCCTCAGTGGGACCTGTATCTCCAACAAATATAACAGACCCCTCTTTCGCCTGAACGACATAGCTAAATGATTCCACAGTGTGATTGACCGCTATGGCGGTAATATTGAGTCCGGCAAGGGAGATCGTTTCCCCTGCGGCAAGGGGCGAAAATTTTAAAACGGGGTTATTCGCGTTTGGAAGTACAGAAAAATCCGGCCATACAACACCATTGAAAAAACAGCGCTTCAAGGTTTCAATAATACCAGGGGCGCTGAGGACTGCTAAGGGACGCGTTTTTTTTAAATAGAACATATTATCGGCCAGAAACATGATGTCGCGGACATGGTCTAAGTGGGCGTGGGTAACAAAAATATAGTCGATATTTTTTTGTTCATCTGCCGTGAGTACTGATGTAACCGTGCCGGCATCAACAAGTACAGTGCCGTTAATCAGAAAGCTTGTCGTGTTAAAACCAGGAAGTTGTGACCCGTGGCAGCCCAGTACCCTTATCTCCATCTCTCATTCTCCCATCCCGGAACCCTGTGGCAAGGCTAACACAACTCCCTTAACCAGGCAATAAATTTATCACGGGTATTTTCTTCTTTATGTGCACAAAAAAGTCACAGCACGGCATAGTGAAAGTTGCTCCACGGCTTTTTTTAACTGAAGAAAAGATATCAGCCGGACGCTAACTTAAAAACCTTGTCGCCAGCGCGGGCGCGGTCTGAAATCTTTATACCCACAAAATCGCCGGCCATTGCACGCTCGGCCTCTTTATTGTCTGCTTCCATGGACGTGACTACTTGTGTAAAATCCGTTGTATGACCCATGATTCTGATAGTATCTCCGACCGTTAATTCTCCTTCCGTTATTTTTACTGCTGCGACGCACGGCTTGGAGAAAAACTTGACCACCTCGCCTATTCTCTCCTCTGACATAATACGCCTCCTGGCCAAATAAATTGATTGTATCGAAAATACCAACTATATACCGGCGATTTTTTACAAGGCCATTGATCTTGGCATCGTTCCTAAAATGGAAAGGCAAATATAGGGGGTATTCAATACGCAATATAATCAGAGTGAAAAGGGGTAATTGCTTTTACTGATGAAAAGTTCCTGTTAAATCTGCTATCTTATCCTATGTTTCCTGAATGAATTCCAAAATGGACATGGGCGCGTTATCACCATTGCGGCAACCGATCTTGATGATTCTTGTATACCCGCCGGCCCGGTTGTGATAACGTGCAGATAGCTCATCAAAAAGCTTCCCCACCATTGCCCTGTCTCTTACAAAAGATATAGCCTGTCTTCTTGCATGAAGATCACCCCTCTTCCCAAGGGTAACAAGTTTATCGGTCACTCTCTTCAACTCCCTGGCTTTCACATCGGTGGTCCTGATTTTCTCATATTTTATCATCGAGGTTGCCATGTTTCGCAGCATGGCCTTCTTATGACTCGATGTTCTGCCCAGTTTACTTCCTGATTTTCCGTAACGCATTGATTTTCTCCTTTTACTCTATAGACTGTCCCCTATTCTCCATTTTTCTTCTTGTTAAAGAAAGGAAAATCGATTTTCATGCCGAAGCCAAGTCCCAATTCAGCCAAAACTTCCTTGATCTCGCTCAGAGACTTTCGCCCAAAATTTTTCGTCTTCAGCATCTCAGATTCAGTCTTTTGCACAAGTTCTCCAATTAGATTAATCTCTGCATTTTTCAAGCAGTTTGCAGATCTTACGGAAAGCTCAAGTTCATCTACATGGCGAGAAAGCTGTTCGTTAATGTTTTTGCCTTCTTCAACCCGCTTCTGCCCTTCTTCTTCACCTGTTTCATCGAAGTTGATCAAGACATCAAGCTGCTCCCTAAGAATCTTGGCGGCATATGCAACAGCATCTTCAGGGCAGATACTCCCGTCCGTCCATACTTCCAGAATCAGCTTGTCATAATCGGCAATCTGGCCCACCCTTGCATGTGTAACCGTATAATTAACCTTCTTGATAGGCGAAAATAACGCATCAATGTTGATTGTACCCTCAGGTTGATCAACGTCTTTCTCGCTTTTGGCAGCTACATAACCCTTCCCCATTTTGACCATCATGACCGCCCGGAAAGGAACTTCACCGGAAATGGTCGCAATTTGATGATCGGGATTAAGCACCTCCACCATGCCATCGGTTATGAGTTCGCCGGCCGTAAATATTCCGGCTTTTGAGGTGTCAATTCTTATCTGCCGCGGGCCGTCACTATGAAGTTTCAGACGAACCCCCTTTAAGTTCAGAATAATATCGGTAACATCTTCCTTGACCCCCGGTACGGTAGAAAATTCGTGCAGGACCCCGTCAATCTTTACAGAGACAATTGCTGCACCCTGAATTGAAGACAAGAGCACCCGTCGGAGCGAATTACCTAAGGTAATGCCGAAACCCCGTTCTAAAGGCTGGCAGGTAAGCTCCCCATAAAAACGGGTATGTGTGCTTTCATCAATATCAATTCTCTTGGGTCGTATCAGACAATCCCAGTTTTTTTGCATCATTTTTATCCCCTACCCTTGTTATAGCATTCAGCCGTGAATCGACACTCGTTCATGAAACAATCATAATACTAAAATATGCGCTTCACTTGTTTTAATTTAACCTTCTTTTCTCGCTGAAAGATAACTTACGGCATTGCTCTTATTTTGAATAAAGTTCCACAACCAACTGTTCCTGAACCGGCATGGTTAATTCTTCACGGGTAGGAAGCACCTTCACTATGGCCTTCAAGCTATCCTTGTTCAACTCAATCCACTGAGGCACCCCTCTCCTGGCTACTGTTGCAAGAGCATCAAGTATGGAAGCCATCTTCCTGCTACCATCTTTTACAGTAATTTCGTCGCCTACCCCGACGAGATAGGAAGGAATATTTATCCTTCTGCCATTAACCAGAAAGTGTCTATGAGTTACAAGCTGCCTTGCCTCATCCCTTGAGCCGGCAAAACCCATACGGAAGACCATGTTGTCCAGTCTTCGCTCCAGGGTAAGTAACAGATTGGTGCCTGTTATGCCTTTCTGCCTGTCGGCATTTTCAAAACTGCCGTGAAACTGCTTTTCCAGTAGTCCGTACATCCTTTTCAGTTTCTGTTTCTCCCGTAGCTGGATTCCGTAGTCGGACTGCTGCTTTCTTCGCATCTGACCATGATCCCCAGGGGCGTACCCCCGCCTCTCGAAGGCGCACTTATCGCTATAGCACCTGTCTGCCTTGAGAAATAGTTTTAACCCCTCTCTGCGGCACAACCTGCATACAGAATCTCTATATCTTGCCAAAAAAACCTCCTCGATAAATAAAGATTAAAAAATAAACCCTACACCCTTCTTCTTTTTGGCGGGCGACAACCGTTGTGCGGGATTGGTGTTACATCCCTAATCAAACTGATTTTAAGACCGGCTAACTGAAGAGATCTCAATGCCGATTCTCTACCTGCTCCCGGCCCTTTCACGTACACCTGAACATTTCTTAGTCCGTGCTCCTTAGCTTTTTTTACGGCATTTTCCGCTGCCATCTGTGCCGCAAAGGGCGTGCTCTTCCTTGAGCCCTTAAATCCTTCCGTTCCGGCCGAGGCCCAGGCAATCACATTGCCACTGAAATCGGTAATGGTAACAATGGTATTATTAAAGGTCGACTGGATATGGGCAATACCCTCCGTTATATTTTTCTTTTCTTTCTTTTTCCCTGTTTTCCTCGCTGTTTTTGCCATTACACCTCCGTACTGCTTCAATCACCCGACATCATAAGGATTTACGCTTCCGCTCCGTCTCATTAATTTCTCATTTGATGTAAGTATATCTCCTCTATGCAGCGCTATTTCTTCTTGCCGGCGATGGCCCTCCGCGGCCCCTTCCTCGTACGGGCATTCGTACTGGTCCTCTGCCCTCTTACGGGAAGCCCTTTACGGTGTCTTAGCCCGCGGTATGCGCCGATGTCCATAAGACGCTTAATCGATATGGATATCTCGCGCCTCAGGTCGCCTTCCACCTTATTCTCCTTATCGATAATATTTCTTATGGCCGTAATCTCGGAATCCGCAAGTTGATCCGTCTTCGTATCGACGCCGATCCCGGCCTTCTCAAGGATTTCCTGCGACTTGCTGCGGCCTATTCCATATATGTAAGTAAGCGCAATTTCCATTCTTTTATTTTTGGGTAAATCTACCCCTGCAATTCTCGCCACTTCAATACCTCCCGAACAGGGCGCTAAAGCCCTGATGACTTCGCAAAGAGTTCGACATTATCCCTGACGCTGCTTGTGCTTAGGGTTTTCGCATATCACTCTCAATACGCCGCGCCTCTTAAGAATTTTACATTTATCACATATTTTTTTTACGGAAGATCTTACTTTCACGTCCTTCACCTAAATTGCCTACTGGCTCCAAATGCTACAAGCACCGCTCCAGCTTTACGTTATTATTTCGTTCTGTATATGATTCTCCCCCTGGACAAATCGTAGGGAGATAACTCCACCGTTACCTTGTCACCGGGTAAAATTTTTATAAAATGCATCCGCATTTTCCCTGAGATATGGGCAAGCACCTTATACCCATTATCCAGTTCCACGCGGAACATGGCGTTGGGCAAAGGCTCTATCACCCGTCCTTCTACCTCTATTGCTTCTTCTTTTCCCATAATATCAAGCACTTGTAGATGATCAGCGGCAGGCTGTCATTATTCCTCGCCGTTTACTGTACCTTGCTGAGTATATCCGGCCCATTTTCGGTAATGGCAACAGAATGTTCAAAATGAGCCGATAGTTTTGCATCTTCCGTCACAACTGTCCACCCATCAGACAGCGTCCTGACCTGATAGGCGCCCTCATTTACCATGGGTTCTATGGCTATCACCATACCTGCCTTAAGTTCAATGCCCCTTCCCCGCACACCAAAATTAGGCACCTGGGGATCTTCATGCAGCATTCTCCCTATTCCGTGGCCGACAAAATCCCTGACCACTGAATAACCGGCAGCCTCCGCCCAATTCTGCACGGCAAAGGAGACATCTCCCAGCCTGTTACCCGTTCTTGCTTCCTTTATTGCTTCGTATAAGCCTCTTTCCGTTGCCTGTATCAAGCGGACTGCTTTTTCGGAAACATTGCCGACAGGCACCGTAATAGCAGCATCTCCGTAATATCCTTGGTAGTAAACACCAAAATCAAGGCTTATTATATCCCCTTCCACAAGAACCCTGTCCGAGGGCAGGCCGTGGACGACCTCTTCATTAACGGAGGTGCATAACGAAAAAGGATAACCCATGTATCCCTTGAATGCAGGCCTGGCATTTTTCTTATGTGACAAATCCTCCGCCAGATTGTTCAACTCTCTTGTAGTTATGCCGGGTTTAATCGCCGATCTTAGCTCTCTCAGAACTTCCGCAACAATCAGGTTGCCTGCCCTTATTTTTTCGATCTCTTCCGGACGCTTCAATATGACCATTTTTCAGATTCAGCGCCTTCTTGCAATACGTCCCTTTTTCATGAACCCTTCGTACTGTCTTGTCAACAAATGGGTCTCTATCTGGCCGGCCGTGTCAAGAGCAACACCGACCACAATCAGAAGAGCCGTACCGCCAAAGTAAAAAGGCACATTGAAGTTACTTATGAGAATACTGGGCAGAACACATACCGCTGACACATATATTGCACCGCTAAAGGTCAGACGGGTCAAAACATCGTCCATGTATTCAGCCGTTTTTTTACCCGGTCTTATCCCCGGAACATACCCTCCATGTTTTTTTATATTATCGGCTACTTCCACGGGATTAAAGGTAACGGCCGTATAAAAGTAGCAGAAAAAAACGATGAAGGCGATAAAGAGCACCTCATACCCTAACCTGCCCGGCATCAAAAGATTCGCTACTTCCTTCATCCAGGCGTGGGGGATAAAATTAGCGATGGTCGCCGGAAACATGATGATTGACGAGGCGAATATTGGTGGAATAACACCTGCCGTATTAACCTTCAGGGGCAGATGTGTAGTTTGCCCGCCATACATCTTGTTGCCTACAACCCTTTTTGCATACTGAATGGGTATCCGGCGCTGACCGCTCTCTACAAATACTACGGTCCCCACCACGGCCATCATCAAAACAATCAGCAGCACTACAAAAACCGCCCCCATCTCGCCGCTTGCCACGAGGCGGAAGGTATTGACAATCGCCTCGGGCCCTCTTACAACTATGCCCGCAAAAATGATAAGGGAGATGCCGTTTCCGATCCCCTTTTCCGTTATCTGTTCACCCAGCCACATGATAAACGCCGTTCCGGCTGTTAGGGTAATTACGGTAAGAATGCGGAACCACCAGCCCGGCTGTATAACAATTGAAACCCCCGTCGGGCCGGCCATGTTCTCAAGTCCGATAGCAATACCGAAGCCCTGAATCATGCTCAATAATACTGTGCCATAACGGGTGTACTGGGTGATCTTTCTTCTCCCTGACTCACCCTCCTTAGACAATCTTTCCAGATGTGGAACGGCGACGGTAAGCAGTTGCAGAATGATGGACGCACTGATGTAAGGCATAATGCCCAGAGCAAAAACGGAAAGCTTGCTCAGAGCGCCGCCCGCAAACATATCAAAAAATCCTAAGAGAGACCCTCTGTTCTGTTCAAAAAAAGCTGATAGGGCTGCCGTGTCGATTCCCGGCGTGGGAACATGGGCGCCAATACGGTAGACGGCAAGCAACAAAAAGGTCAGAAGTATTCTCTTCTGAAGTTCCGGCACCTTTTGAATATTGCTAAATCCGTCTAACAAATCAGCTCACCTCTACGATGGATCCGCCGGCATTAATTATCTTTTCTTTTGCGCCCTTGCTGATAAAACCCACCTTGATCGATAAGGCATGATCTATATTCCCTTTACCCAGGACTTTAACGCCCTGAGCCTTTCTCCTGATCAATCCACTCGTGGTCAGGAGCTCTTCATCAATGACCGTTCCCTGGGGAAATATTCCTAATTGCCCTATGTTAATCACGGCAATGTCCCTGCGGAAGGGGTTGCGAAATCCCCGTTTGGGCAGTCTTCTTGTAAGAGGCATCTGTCCGCCTTCAAATGCAGGACTGACACCGCCTCCCGAGCGGGCATTCTGACCCTTTGCTCCTTTACAAGACGTCCCGCCATGGCCGGAGCCGTCGCCTCGTCCCACTCTTTTCCTTTTCTTTCTGGAACCATGCGGTGGTTTTAAGGCGCCTAAATTCATATATCTTTACCCCTAACTTCTTCCATTGTCACCAGATGTATAACCTTCTGAGCCATCCCGCGGATCTCTGGTGTATCGTTAAGCAGCACGGTTTTATTTAATTTTCCCAATCCCATGCCGCGCAATATCTGTCGTTGCTTCTCCGGTCTGCCGATATAACTCTTAACCTGTTTTATCCTTAATTTTTTCATATTTCTGAGAGATCCTTCCCTCTTAGTGCAGCAATCTCCGATGGCAGCCGTAACTGACAAAGACCCTCTATGGTCGCTTTAACCAGGTTGTGGGGATTATGAGAACCCAAACATTTAGTCAAAATATTGTGCACCCCGGCAACCTCTAGCACTGCTCTGACAGCCCCTCCAGCGATTAGCCCCGTTCCTTCCGATGCGGGCTTCAGAAGCACCTTGCCTGCCCCGTAATGCCCTATGACTTCATAGGGAATGGTTCTCCCTGCAATAGCAACCTTCTGCATACTTTTTCTGGCCTGCTCCGTGCCCTTTCTGATCGCTTCCGGCACCTCATGCGCCTTCCCCAAGCCGGCGCCGACAGAACCGTCTCCATCGCCGACAACCACCACGGCGCTGAATCTGAACCTTCTGCCGCCCTTAACAACTTTTGCGGTCCTGTTAATTGCTATAACCCTGTCTTGGAGTTCCGGCTCACTTACTTCTTTTCTATCCAATGGTCGCCCCTTTAATAAAGTTATCAGGCATCTTAAAATTTCAATCCCGCTTCCCTGGCGGCATCGGCTAATGCTTTTACCCTTCCATGATAAAGGAAGCGCCCTCTGTCAAAGACAACCCGCTCTATGCCTCGGGTAATTAACCGTTGCGACAACAATTTGCCCACTTCTTTGGACGCATCAATCTTTTTCATCCCCCGAACTATATCCTTAAGTTCCTTGCTTAAAGTTGATGCCTCAGTGAGGGTGCATGCCCTATCATCGGCAATGGCCTGAACAAAGATATGCCTCGCGCTCCGGAACACGGAAAGTCTCGGCCTCGTCTCCGTGCCTGTTATTTTTCCCCTTACCCTGGCTTTACGCTTGTTCCTGATCTTTTCCACCCTATTCGTTGCCAACGCCCTACCTCTTTCTGCACAAAATTAATTAACTTAAAACCTGCCGTTCTCTTAAGCCCCGACAGATTTGCCGACTTTTCTCCTGATCTTCTCGCCAACATATTTTATGCCTTTACCCTTATAGGGCTCTGGCTTTTTCAGGGCTCGAATCTCGGCAGCCACTCTACCTACGATTTCTTTATCGATACCGCTTACAACGATATTAACCTGCTTATCCACCTTGATGTCAATTCCCGGTGGGATTACATATTCTATGGGATTTGAATAACCTAGAAGGAACTTAACGGTCCCCTCCTTCACTTCGGCACGGTAACCAACTCCCGATATTTCCAAGCCTTTTTCAAAGCCCTTGCTCACACCTGTTACCATGTTCCCCAGAATGGTCCGCACTAACCCGTGATAGGCTTTCTCTTTCCTGATATCTGAAACGCTGTTGACCGCGATTTCTCCATTATCCACGTTTACTTCAATGCCCGGCGGCAACTGCATAGATAAGGCGCCCTTCGGGCCATCAACTTTAATAACGGAGCCTTCCTGCAATATCTTTACACCCGCAGGAAATTCTATCGGCTTCTTTCCAATTCTAGACATTAATTTATCTCCAAAAAACCAAAGGTAAAGCAGCTCCCCTCATCAACTATTTACTATTTACCGTACGCTACAGATAAGTTCACCGCCTACATTAAGCGCTTTGGCCTCTTTATCCGTCATGACCCCTTTGGATGTAGATATGACAGCGATCCCATAACCATCCAGCACCTTGGGGATATTCCCGCTTTTTACATAAACCCTGCGGCCTGGCTTGCTGATACGCTGTATATCCCTGATGCTGTTTTTCTTAATATCAGGGTACTTGAGATAAACCCTCATTACCTCGTGCCCTGCTTTGTCTTTTTTTACATCATAACCGCTTATGTAGCCGGACTTTTTCAGTACTTTGCAGAGGTTCTGGTTGATACGGGACAATATAACATCCACATACTTAAAATGCACCCTGTTGGCATTTCTGATCCTTGTCAGCATGTCAGCAATAGGATCGCTCACTCCCATAAATTACTCCTTCTTCCTACCAGCTGGACTTGATAACGCCGGGAATTTCTCCCCTAAGCGAAAAGTTCCTTAAACATATTCTACACATATCAAATTTTCTATAATAGGCTCTCGGCCGTCCGCAGAGCGGACAACGATTGTATTGTCTTACAGAAAACTTCATCTTGCTTTTAGCTTTTGCAATTAAGGATTTCTTTGCCACTCTTTCCTCCGCGCCCGTCCCTCGTGAATCATAGATGAATTTGCTCCCTAACTTCGGAAGGGAACCCCCATGTACTTAAGGAGCCCTTTAGCCTCTTCATCTGTCTTGGCCGTCGTCACAATCACGATGTTCATGCCCCTTACCTTCTCAATTTTATCGTAATCTATTTCCGGGAAAATTATTTGTTCCTGCAATCCCATAGCAAAATTCCCTCTGCCGTCAAAAGAATCAGGTGAAATACCGCGAAAATCCCTGATCCTGGGAATTGCTACGCTCACCAGCCGGTCAAAAAATTCGTACATTTTATCTTTTCTCAAGGTCACTCGGCAACCTATGGACATCCCCTTTCGCAGCTTAAAGGTGGCAATGGAACGCCTTGCCTTAGTAATCACCGCTTTCTGGCCTGTTAACAGCGCCAATTCCTCGGTAGCTTTATCAATGATTTTAATGTTCTGAATCGCCTCGCCGACCCCCATATTAACAACAATCTTTACCATTTTGGGAACCTGCATGCGGTTTTTATACCCGAAATCCTTGATTAAAGCAGGGACAACTTTTTCTGTATAATATTCCTTTAATCTTGGCATCTTTCCTCGGCTTTAAGCATCCAATATTTCGTGACATTTAGTGCACACACGAACCTTCTTACTATCTTCCAGTACCTTGTGCCCCACTCTGACACCCGTTTCGCATTTGTTACAAAGAAGCATCACGTTGGAGATATGGATAGGTCCTTCTTTCTCCACAATACCTCCCTTGCCTTTTGCATCGGGCTTTTGATGCTTTTTGACAAAGTTCAGTTTCTCCACCACTACCTTGTCTTTATCAGCAACCACCTTCAGTAACTTGCCGGTTTTCCCTTTTTCCTTACCGGCAACAACCTTCACTCTATCCCCTTTTTTTAACCTAACTCCCCGCATTTTCTATCCCCAGCGCAATAATCTTACTCTATTTTCTTCACCACAGACCGATCTACAAAATGCCTACAGGCACTTGACTTTATAAAACCTCCGGCGCCAAAGATATTATCTTCATAAACTGTTTAGCCCTTAACTCGCGGGCAACGGGACCGAATATTCTGGTACCCACCGGCTCCATCTGGTTGGTAATCAGCACAGCGGAATTATCATCAAATTTCAGATAAGAACCATCCATCCTTCTTACCTCCTTAACGGTGCGGACAATAACGGCCTTCATTACATCGCCTTTTTTAACTTTAGAATTTGGAATTGATTCTTTCACAGAGACGACAATAACGTCACCTACACTGGCGTACCTTCTCTTTGACCCTCCCAGCACCTTTATGCACGCAACCTTCTTTGCGCCGGAATTATCGGCCACATTTAAAATGGTCTGCATCTGAATCATAAAACACCCCGCTACAACTGCCCGAAACCCAATATACACGAAATAAGGTAGTCCCATTAAAACCAGTAATTCTTGCCCGGTTTAAGGATTCGACATATCTATCTTGCTTTTTCCAGCACTTCACGCATCCGCCAGCGTTTATCCTTGCTCAGCGGCCTCGACTCAACAATCAAAACTTTATCGCCAATATTGCCCTCGTTTCTTTCATCGTGGGCCTTATACTTAACGTGCCTCCTTACATACTTGTGAAATAACGTATGTTTCACCAGCCTCTCAGCACGAATCACAATAGTCTTTTCCATCTTATTACTGACGACGACGCCCGTAATGACCCTTTTATTGCCCCGCTCATCCATTCTCTATTGTTCCCTCCCTTTCCCTCAGCACAGTCTTTATCCTTGCAATGTCCTTTCTTGTCCGCCCAAGTGTGGTATGAGCTTCCAACTGTCCAGAGGCATTACGGATGCGGAGCCTGAAGAGATCCTCCTGTAATTCACTTTTTTTTCGATTCAATTCCTCAGCACCCATATCGCGAATTTCTTTTATCTTCATCAAAGCGTCTCCCTCGTCAGGACCTTCGTAGCTATGGGAAGCTTGTGGGCTGCCAGCCGAAAAGCCTCGTGAGCCACTTCCTTTGTTATTCCATCCATTTCGTATAACACAACACCCGGCTTGACCACCGCGACCCATTCTTCCGGCGCTCCCTTGCCTTTGCCCATTCGTGTTTCCGCGGGTTTTTTAGTGACGGATTTATGGGGAAATACTCTTATCCAGATTTTCCCCCCCCGCTTTACATAACGCGTCATGGCGATTCGAGCAGCTTCTATTTGCCTTGCCGTTATCCAGCCACATTCGGCTGCCTGGAGCCCAAATTCCCCAAAAGCTACGTTAGCGCCCCTTAAGGCCTTACCGCCCATCCTGCCCTTCTGCAGCTTTCTGTATTTAACTCTCTTCGGCATTAACATAATACATTATCTCCCTCTGGTATGAATACCAGCATTACATTCAGTTTTTCAATAACAAAATCCTCTACTTACCCGGTAGACCGCTTCTTGTCCCCCGGCAGCACCTCACCGTGAAATATCAGAACCTTTACCCCGATAAGTCCATAAGCGGTATGGGCCTCGGTAAATCCATAATCGATATCCGCTCTTAAGGTATGCAGAGGAACTCTCCCCTCTCTGTACCATTCCGAACGTGACATTTCAGCCCCGCCAAGTCTTCCGGAACAACCCACCCTGATACCCTTAGCGCCAAACTTCAGTGCCGCGGTAACACATTTTTTCATAGCCCTCCTAAAGGCGACACGTCTTTCCAGTTGGAGGGCAATATTTTCTGCCACAAGCTGAGCATCTACTTCTGGTTTGCGCACCTCAAGGATATTTATGATCGCTTCCCCAGAACTTACGGTTTCCAGATCTTTCTTCAATTTCTCAATCTCCGCGCCTTTTTTGCCTATAATAATTCCCGGCCGGGCTGCATATATATTTACCTTAGATTTATTTCCAGCCCGTTCTATTTCAATCCTTGAAATACCCGCATGATAAAGTTTCTTCTTTAGATATTTTCGAATACTGATGTCTTCATGAAGGAGACCGCTATAGTTTTTTTCAGCAAACCACAATGATCTCCATGTTTTAACACCACCTAACCGAAACCCGATCGGGTTTACCTTCTGCCCCAACCCTTCACCTCCTAAATAATAACGCTTTATCTATTCAGATTATCTTAACTTTATCCCTGCTGGCCACTACTCTTCACTTAAAATCACCGTTATGTGACTCATCCTCTTTTTTATGGAGGCGGCTCTTCCTTGGGCTCTCGCTCTCCAGCGCTTAAGAGATGGCCCCTGATCTACAAATATTTCTTTTACAGAGAGAATATTCTCATCTATAGAGGCATTCTGCCTGGCATTAGCAACGGCTGAACCTAATACCTTCCGCACCGCCGAGGCAGCATATTTTCTAGTAAACATAAGTATTTGCCGGGCTTCACCAATCTTCTTCCCTCGAATCAAATCCACCACCAATCTTGCCTTCTGGGGAGAAACCCGAATATATTTAGCAGTCGCCCTTGCTTCCATATCTTCTCCAAACAACCATTATAGGCAGATAAAAACCTGCCCCGCCGATATGAGGGCAACAATGTCCTCAACGCTGCGTTTCGATCGCCGTTGCCGTTTATTTGCGAACTTTTGTTTTCCTGTCGCCCGCGTGACTGTAGAACGTCCTTGTGGGGGCAAACTCACCTAACTTATGCCCAACCATATTTTCGGTAATAAAGACCGGAATAAACTTTTTACCATTATGTACGGCAAAGGTATGGCCAATCAATTCAGGCGTTACAGTAGAACGGCGAGACCATGTTTTTATCAAGCCTTTACTTCCCGCCGTTTCCGCTGATCTTACCCTAGCCAGAAGCTTGCCTTCAACGTACGCACCCTTCTTTATCGAACGCGCCACCTTGTTAACCTCTTCCCTTTACAATATATTTATCAGTATTCTTATTATTCCTGGTTTTGTGACCTTTTGTCGGAACTCCCCAGGGCGTGCAGGGATGCCTACCTCCCGAGGATTTTCCCTCCACTCCCCCCATAGGATGATCAACAGGATTCATGGCCACGCCTCGCACCTTCGGACGCCGTCCAAACCATCTCGCCCGCCCCGCCTTGCCCAGGCTTACATTTTCATGGTCAATATTCCCCACCTGGCCTATCGTCGCCTTACACTCTATCAAAACTTTCCTTACCTCGCCTGAGGGCAGCCGAACCTGTGCATAGCGGCCTTCCTTCGCCATAAGCTGTCCGAAGGTGCCCGCACTCCTGATCATTTGTCCGCCTCTCCCCACCTTGATTTCCAGATTATGAACAAGAGACCCGAGAGGAATATTCTTCAAGGGTATATTATTGCCCTGCTTAATATCCACGTTCTCGCCGCTGATTATCCGATCGCCAACGGCCAATTTTGCGGGGGCAATAATGTAACGCTTTTCGCCATCGGCGTAATTCAAGAGCGCAATTCTTGATGTCCGGTTGGGATCATATTCTATGGACGCGACTTTGGCCGGTACCTCCAGCTTGTCACGCCTAAAATCAACTAACCTGTACTTCCTCTTATGTCCGCCACCTATGTGCCTGCTGGTGATCCTGCCGTAGGAATTCCGCCCCCCTGTTTTTTTGAGGGACTTGAGAAGTTTTTTTACCGGCTCTGTTGATGTAATCTCCCGGAAATCGGAACAGGTCTGGAACCTTCTGCCCGGCGATGTAGGTTTATATTTTCTTATTGCCATCAGCCTTATCCCTTAAATCTCTTAACTTTATACGGTCCGGAACTACACGCCCTCAATGATCTCGATGCGGTTATCCTTGGCAAGCGTTACTACCGCCTTCTTCCAGGGGCTTTTTTGCCCTATTACTTTGCCCACCTTCTTTTTCTTCCCAGGGACATTAATGACATGGACATCCAATACCTTAACCTTAAAAAGGCCTTCTACCGCCATGCCTATTTCGATCTTGTTGGCGCCCCTGTCTACCTGAAAGGTGTACTTATTGTCCTCTTCCTTGGAAACAGTGCTTTTTTCCGTAACTAAGTATTTTTTAATAATGCGATGCTGTTCCATTATGAAACTAATGTCCCTTCAATCAGTTTTACCGAGGGTTCCAATAAAACGACATGCTCATGGTTCAGCAGGTCATAGACATTAATTCCCCCTGTTCTCATCATTTTGACGTTTTTAATGTTTCTCGATGACTTTTCCAGGATTGGATAAGATTTATCCAAAATAAAAAGCACCTTCTCCCATCCGAACCTGTCAACCACCTCTTGAAATCTCTTTGTTTTTATTTCCTCGAGAGGAAAATCCCTCAGGATAACCACCTTATTGCCTCTAAGTTTCAAGGTCAGGGCAGATAATAGAGCTTTTCTTCTCACCTTCTTAGGCACTTTGAAAGAATAATCACGGGGATGGGGACCAAATACTGTGCCGCCGCCGCGCCATAGAGGAGACCTTATAGTACCCGCTCTCGCCCTGCCTGTTCCCTTCTGGCGCCAGGGCTTCTTCCCCCCGCCGGAGATCTCCCCCCTCTCTTTGGTAGCGGCAGTTCCGCGTCTCCTGATAGCAAGCTGCATCTTCACCACTTCATATAAAACGGCCTCGTTTACTTCCGCGTCAAAAACAGCGTCACTTAATTCTATTTCCGACACTTTATTATTTTCTATATCGTATACACCGGCAATCGGCATCGTAGCCACCCAAGTTTTATCGTACTGAACAAATCAACCAGGAATAATCACCCCTGGCTAACGTTAACTGCATTCTTCTTTATAGCATGCCTGACTAAAATATGGCCTTTTCTGCACCCGGGAACAGCGCCCTTTACGAGCATCAAATTTCTACCCGGATCTACCGCCCAGACCAAAATATTCTGCACGGTTTTCCTTTCATACCCCATGTGTCCCGGGAGTTTCTGACCCTTGAAAACACGCGAAGGTTCGGCACTGGCGCCGATGGACCCTGGAGCACGATGAAACATGGAACCGTGGGTGGCGCGGCCACCTCGGAATCCATGTCTTTTTACTACACCCGCAAATCCTTTACCCTTTGTCCTGCCGGCAATGTCTACAAGGTCGCCAGCTTGAAAAATATCTACACCAACCTCCTGCCCCACTTCAAAAGCACCTGTTCCTACCCGGAATTCCGCTAAAACTTTAAAGCAGCCTTTATCAGCCTTTTTAAAGTGTCCCTGCAGAGGCTTTGTCACTCTGCGCTGTTTTATCCGACCATAACCAAGCTGAACGGCATTGTAACCATCGGTTTCTTTCGTTTTCTTCTGTATAACAAGGGATGGTTCCACCTCAATCACCGTCACTGGAATTGTTGCTCCATCTTCGGAAAATACCTGACTCATCCCCAATTTTTTGCCAATAATTCCCATTTTCATATTTTCACTCTATGGCCCCGACGGCCCGGTAAAAAGTTCACATGCCCAAACTTCTCAAGTCATCTCTCGTGATTATCACCCCGGCAATCGACAAGAGCTTCTAAACGGCCATTTCACACCGGGACGACGCCTCTGCTATTCTCCGCTTGCCAAGCACACTGACCAATAATCCAAGCGCCGGCAAAATGAATGGAGCGACATAATAAAGAAACCATATTACCTGTTCAGGCCTTTATCTCTACATCCACTCCCGCCGAAAGATCCAATTTCATAAGGGCATCTACCGTAGATTGCGTCGGCTCTATAATATCAATCAATCTCTTATGGGTTCTTATCTCGAATTGCTCCCTCGATTTTTTATCCACATGAGGCGAACGATTGACGCAGTATTTGTTAATCTCCGTTGGCAACGGCACAGGACCGGCTACGCGCGCCCCCGTCCTTTTCGCCGTTTCAATAATTTCCCCTACCGACCTGTCTAACAACTTGGAATCATAGGCCTTGAGGCGAATTCTTATCTTTTGCTCTTTCATTTCCGTTCAACCTAATTGAGGCCAAAAAAGGACAAAGGCAGATTTTCCAGCCCCCTTAGATCCTTATTGCCTTCTGCCTGTTATTCAATAACCTTACTTACAACCCCAGCGCCTACGGTTCTTCCGCCTTCCCGAATGGCAAATCTCAGTTGCTCCTCCATAGCAATGGGAGTAATCAGCTCGATATCCAGGTTAACATTATCACCGGGCATTACCATCTCCACGCCCTCCGGCAGGGTAGCAACACCGGTAACGTCAGTCGTCCTGAAATAAAATTGGGGACGATAGCCGTTAAAGAAGGGGGTATGCCTGCCGCCTTCTTCCTTGGTCAATACATAAACAGCGGCTTGGAATTTGGTATGCGGGGTTATTGAACCGGGTTTGGCTATAACCTGACCCCTCTCCACCTCTTCACGTTTTATGCCCCTGAGAAGCAAACCGACATCGTCGCCGGCCCTTCCTTCTTCAAGAATCTTGCGGAACATCTCTACGCCCGTACATACGGTCTTGGTTGTCGGCCTGATACCAATTATCTCAACTTCCTCACCTACTTTTACGATGCCACGATCAATCCTGCCCGTTGCCACCGTACCACGTCCCGAAATCGTAAATACATCACCTACCGGCATGAGGAACGGTTTATCCAGATCACGTACGGGTTCAGGAATATATGAATCCACTGCGGCCATTAATTCCATAATGGATTTTGCGTCCGGTGATTTGGTATCTTCTGCCTCCAAGGCCTTCAATGCCGACCCTCTGATGATGGGTATATCATCTCCCGGAAACTCGTAAGCCGTAAGCAGTTCTCTCAATTCCAGCTCTACCAGGTCAAGCAGTTCCGGATCGTCAACCAGGTCAACCTTGTTCAGATATACCACGATATAAGGCACCTGAACCTGTCTTGCAAGGAGGATATGTTCTCTCGTCTGAGGCATAGGACCATCCGATGCAGCCACCACGACAATTGCCCCGTCCATGTGGGCGGCTCCGGAAATCATGTTCTTGATATAGTCGGCATGACCAGGACAATCAACGTGAGCATAATGACGTTTGGTTGTTTCATATTCCACATGGGAGATGTTGATGGTTACTCCTCTTTCTTTTTCTTCGGGGGCATTGTCGATGGAATCAAAAGGCCTGAATTCAGCAAGCCCTTGCTTGGCCAGATGCTTTGTAATTGCTGCTGTTAATGTTGTCTTGCCATGATCTACGTGACCTATGGTACCGATATTCAGATGCGGCTTTGTCCTTTCAAATTTTTTCTTCGCCATCTCAATTTACCTCCTTAAACTTTGAATGGTTCTTTGTCCTTTAAAATCTATAGTGGGCAAAGGCTTTATTCGCCTCGGCCATTTTATGAACACTTTCCCTCTTTTTTATTGCCGCTCCCCTGTTGTTGGCCGCATCGATCAACTCTGCCGCCAGCTTTTCCTTCATCGTCTTTTCCCCGCGCTCTTTGGCGTGAAGAATCAGCCAACGGATGCCGAGAGCAACTCGCCGGGAAGGGGCAACCTCGGTGGGAACCTGATAGGTAGAGCCACCTACCCGCCTGGCCTTAACTTCAATAACCGGCTTTACATTGTTGACTGCCCTTTCAAAAACCTCGATAGGCTGTTCCTTGGCCTTTTTCTCAATAATGCCGAAAGCCCCATAGAGTATAGACTCGGCGACGCTCTTCTTACCTCTCTTCAAAAGGCTGTTAATGAACTTCGCTACCAGTTGATTTTTGTACTTCGGGTCCGGCAATATTTCTCTTTTTGTTATCTCTCTTCTTCTCGGCATAATGACGTTCCTACGTCCCTATTTAACTTGGCCGCTTGGCCCCATACTTGGACCTGCCCTGTTTTCTGTCCTGAACTCCTACCGCATCAAGCGTACCTCTTATGATGTGGTACCGCACGCCGGGCAGATCCTTTACTCTCCCGCCCCTTACCAGAACAACGGAATGCTCCTGAAGGTTATGGCCCACGCCGGGGATATAAGAAGTTACCTCATAACCGCTGGTAAGGCGGACCCTCGCAACCTTTCTCAAAGCTGAATTGGGCTTTTTGGGCGTAGTTGTGTACACCCTTACACAGACCCCTCTTCTCTGAGGGGACCCGGCAAGCGCGGGTGTCGTCACTTTTTTTCCTATCTTCGCCCTTCCCTTCCGGACTAACTGGTTAACCGTCGGCATATTTTCCCCTAATCATTATAGCATTCCACTGAAACACATTTTATATTGTATAACAAAAGATCGCACTCCTATCAATTTGATGCCAGCATGTCAAGTATTTTCTCATCTTTTATTTCGCTTTCATTATCTGTTTCGAAAACATTTAAGGCCAAGGGATCACTTTCCGTCTTTATGCCAAGTTTCCGGTAGAGCGGGAGACCCGTGCCTGCCGGGATCAACCTACCCATAATTACATTTTCTTTTAGTCCTCGCAAATAGTCTACTTTGCCGGCTATGCTCGCCTCAGTTAGAACACGCGTCGTTTCCTGAAAAGACGCGGCAGAGATGAAGCTCTGCGTGCTCAGGGATGCTTTGGTTATACCCAGAAGAATCGGTTTCCCCACAGCAGGTTGACCACCCTTTTCCGCTATCCGTTCATTCTCTTCTTTCAAGCGGTATTTTTCCACTTGCTCGTCTCCAATGAACAAGGTATCACCGGGATCACTCACCTTCACCCGGCGCAGCATCTGGCGCACGATTACTTCTATATGCTTGTCATTGATTTTCACGCCCTGGAGACGGTAAACTTCCTGCACTTCATCCACTAAATACTTGGCCAACTCCTTTTCTCCCTTGATGGCCAAAATATCATGGGGATTGTGCACCCCATCCATGAGAGGTTCCCCTGCCGTAACCCTGTCCCCTTCCTGAACGCTGACGTGCTTGCCCTTAGGAATCAAGTATTCTTTTTCCTCTCCCACATCTGGGGTCACTATGATCTTCCTCTTTCCCTTCGAGTCCTTGCCA
>DATESZ010000069.1:0-4772 GCA_035283845.1 Syntrophales bacterium
TTGCGCCCATCTGCCGGGAAACAAAATCCGGATAATTATTCCTGCCCACAAAACAAAGATCCTGGCTTTCCAGCTTTTCCGCCACGGGCAGTTCAGCCTTCCTCGCTATACTTCTCACCTCTTCCTTTGTCAAGGAAGCCAGGGGAAAAAGGACCTGGTTTAGCGCTTCGTAGGGAATGGCATAGAGAAAATAGGTCTGATCCTTTACCTTGTCTTTCGGCCTTTTCAAGAAGAATCTTTCTTCTTCCCGCTCAATTTTTGCGTAATGTCCCGTGGCAATATAATCAAAACCCAGAGCCGACGTCTTCTCCAAAAGGCTGCCGAATTTCAGATAGCGGTTACAGTCGATGCAGGGATTTGGCGTTCTTCCCCGCCTGTATTCGTCAATGAATTTGTGAATAATCTTATCCTCAAGTTCCGCTGAGAAATCAAAAACATAATGGGATAAATTAAGCCTGTCACATACCCTCCTCGCATCATCTATAGCATCCGTGCCGCAGCATCTTGCCTCTCCGCCTCTTTCGGCGCCAAAACACATAGTGATGCCGGTGACATCATAACCTTCATTCTTAAGTAAAAAAGCGGCAACGGAAGAATCAACGCCGCCGCTCATCGCAACTGATACCTTTTTTTTCATCATCCGACAGCTTTTTTGTAGAGAGGCGAGATGGAACGTAATTTTTCCACAATACCCGGCAGCACTTCCAACACCCTGTCGATGTCCTCTTCCGACGTATATCTGCCTAAGGAAAAGCGCAGGGCGCCGTGAGCAAATTCGTGGGGCAGACCGATTGCCGTCAGCACATGCGACGGTTCCACGCTTGACGAAGAGCAAGCGGAACCGGAAGAACAGGCAATGCCCATCATATCCATCGTCAAAATCATCGCCTCACCTTCGATATATTGCACGCAGACATTGACGTTGTTGGGAAGACGCTTTGAGGGATGTCCGTTTAAGCTGGTATGCTCTATCCTTTCCAGGATGCCGCGGATAAATTTGTCGCGGAGTTCTGTTATTCTTTCCCTTTCCCCGTCAAGAGACCTTGCCGCCAATTCCACCGCCTTTCCCAGACCGACAATACCGGGAACATTATGTGTGGACGCCCTCCTCCCCCTTTCCTGTTCTCCTCCGTGCATAAAGGGATTGATCTTTGTGCCTTTTCTCACATAGAGGATGCCGACCCCCTTAGGCCCGTACAGTTTATGACCCGAGGCGCTTAAAAGCGACACCCCTAATTCGTCAACATCGATGGGAAGATGACCGAAGGTCTGGACGGCATCGGTATGGAAAGGGACCCCCCTTTCCCCGGCAATCCGTCCTATTTCAGATAGAGGCTGAATGCTCCCTATCTCATTATTGGCATGCATGATGGAAATCAGAACGGTTTTATCCGTGATGGCTTTCTTCACTGCTTCGGGATCTATAATTCCCCATCCGTCCACGGGCAGATAGGTCACCCGGAAACCCTGTTTTTCCAGATAGCGGCAAGTCTCAAGAACGGCATGATGCTCAACTACGGTGGTAATAATATGGTCGCCTTTATCCCGGCGGGCATAAGCCACGCCCTTTAAGGCAAAATTATCGCTTTCCGTTCCCCCGCTGGTAAAAATAATTTCCTCGGGAGCAGCGGAAATAAAAGAAGCGATCCTATCTCGCACCTCTTCTATCGCCCTTTTCGCCTCCTGACCAAAGGTATGAAGGCTGGAGGGATTACCGAAAATTTCACCGAAATAAGGAAGCATCTCCGTTACTACTTCCGGGTCGGTCGGCGTCGTTGCTGCATTATCAAGATATATACGTTTCATCATCCAGTCCTGTAATTATCGGCACGCAGCCCTGTGGCAGCGTTCGCAGATCTCAAATATCGTGCATCAAAGCTTTTTCAGCCTTTTCCCGGTTTATTGCCAACAACTGTTCCAGGGTAAAAGAATTCAGCGTTTCGGCAATTTTACCGCCCAAAAACACCCATAGGTCGCGGCTTGCACAAATGGGGACACGGGGACAGGCGTTAACATCTCTGACACAGTCCACTAAGCCGCGATCACCCTCCAGAACATCAACTATCTCTCTTAAGGTAATCTCTGATGGCGGCCGGGCAAGGCTATACCCTCCCCGGGCGCCACGGCTTGAATTTATAAGACCAATGCCTTTCAAGGGTATGGTAATAAGGCTCAAGTATTTCCCCGACATACTCTCGCCTCTGGCAATATCTTTCAAATAAGTATAGCCCTTGCCATAATTTTGTGCTAAAGCAAGCATCAACCTGACCCCATACTGTGATCTCGTCGAAATCTTCATGAAGTATAACCTGTTTCTATTTACTAGTATTGTCAGTATTTCGATAGTAATTAAAGCATGGCGAAGGTTCTGTCAAGGGAAACTTAAAGATATTACCGGTCGTCATTCAATGATGATTGACATTCTGCGGATGGTGCGGATAGCGTCACTCTCATAACTGATTCTGATAAAGGTGCTCGTAATATGCTGTTAGAGACGAAAGCGGAAAGCGAAGGTAAGGTTCTCTCCGTTAATATAAGCGAAAAAAAAGGCGAAAAGAAAAAAAATGTCGGCGTTTGCCGGCTGGTAAAAGACTGCGGCATAGCCGAAGATGCACATTCCGGTAACTGGCACCGGCAGATAAGCCTCCTTTCGAAAAAAAGTATTGAAAAAATAAGAGAAAAGGGCCTGCCAGTAAATTACGGTGATTTTGCGGAAAATCTTTCCATCGAAGGCATAGAGCTGCATCTTTTGCCCGTTGGCACAAAGCTGACAATCGGGGAAAAGGTGGTAATCAGGATCACGCAGATAGGAAAGGAATGTCACGAACGCTGTGCCATATTTTACCAGGTGGGAGATTGCGTCATGCCGAGAGAAGGCGTCTTTGCCGAGGTGCTGGAAGAGGGCGAGGTAAAGGTAGGTGATGCCGTCAAAACCATCCATGGCCTTTCTACGTGAACAAAATGCTTGCAATATCTTAAACGGTAGTATAGAAGGCGAGTCCATTTCAGTCAACAAGACTCCTTACCCGGGCCCCGTGCCTGGGATATAGAGCCGAGAGGAGGCAGTAATTTGAGAAGATACGAAACAATATTCATCACCTATCCTGAATTGTCCGAGGAAGAAATCAACGCCCTGATTGAACGCTACGACCTCATCATAAAGGGCGGGAGCGGCGCGATAATCAAGGTTGAAAAGTGGGGCAAGAGAAAACTTGCCTACGAAATCAACAAGCAGACAAGAGGCTATTATGTGCTTATTGATTTTGCCGGCGGCGCTGCCATTGTCACCGAGCTGGAAAGAAACCTGAGAATAGGTGACAATATAATGAAATACATGACGGTTAAAACCCAGGAGAGGGTAACCATGCAGGATATTGAAAAAGAAATGACTCCTCCTGGGATTGCCGAAGAAAAGGGTGAACAGAGCCCTCCGTCAGAACAGGAAAAGCCGGCAATTTATGAAACCACCGAGGCCGCAGAAGAGACAACTGCCTCGGACAGGGAAAACGAAAGCCCTTCACCTGAACCTGCCGACAAGGAGGAGAAATAACGGATGACAGCACAGGAAAGAAACTCAAAAGAAAGTAGACCGCAAAAAAAATTTTTCCATAAGAGGAAGTTCTGTAAAATCTGCAACGACTCAAGTCTCAAAATAGAATACAAACAGCCTGGTTTCTTGAAAGATTTTCTTACAGAAAGAGGGAAAATAATGCCCAGGCGGATTACGGGCAGTTGCGCCAAACATCAAAGGGAATTGTCTGTGGCCATTAAACAAGCCAGGATGATCGCGCTTTTGCCCTATGTCGCTGCGGAAGGCAGATAGTCCCGTCAGGTTCATAACTTGGAAAAACAAAGGAGCGGATTTTTATCGGGTAGTTTTTTGAGAGAGCTTGTTCTTGCTTCTCTGGCCGTTCTTCTTGTGGCAATGGCGCCCTTCGCGGGAGCTATCGTCCTTGTTTTTATTCCTCTGCCGGTTATCCTCTATTACTCAAAAAGCGGCAGGGCAAGGGGACTTGCCTTTTTAGCGGCGTCTCTGGCCATTGCCCTTGTTGCCACTAAGGTTTTTCATGCCCCCAATGCATTGCCGCCACTCGTCATTATCGGATTATTGGGGATCGTCATGGCCGAAACCATGAAAAGGGGATATCCCATTGAAAAGACTGTCTGGTCGTCCGTTTTGGCAATATCCATCCTGGGCGCCATGTTTGTCCTGTATCAAAGCATCCTTCAGGGAGAAGCCCCCTGGCATCTGATTCAATTATATGCCGAAAGGAGAATCCGCACCAGTATAGATTTCTATACATACCTGAACATATCGTCGGAAACGCTCAACCTTATAAAGGAAAACATTGCCGGAATCGCCGCCTTCATTGCCGGCATATCCCCTGCCATTGCCGTCGTCAGCCTGACATTTGTGGTCTGGGTTAATCTACTCATAGGAAGGGCAGTTTTTCAAAAATATGGTTTGCCGTATCCCGATTTCGGCGACTTAAGCCGCTGGAACCCTCCGGAAAAAATGGTCTGGTATTTGATAGCTGCCGGTGTTATGCTCCTTCTGCCCGATAACCGGACGGAATTTATAGGCTGGAACATTCTGATTGTCATTTTATATGTATATCTCTTGGCGGGATTGGCCATAGTCGGCTTTTTCCTCAAGAAAAGCGCCGTTCCCGCGGTTTTCAGATACCCGATCTATTTTCTTATATTCGCCCAGCAGATAGTCACCATGTCGGTCGTTGCCGTGGGCATTTTTGATCTGTGGGTTGATTTTC
>DATESZ010000070.1:0-24881 GCA_035283845.1 Syntrophales bacterium
CGAGGAGTCCGTTGACGCCATTCTTGATCTGGACATTGAAATTATCAAAGTGGCCAGTTGCTCCGCCAATGACCGGCCGCTTCTTGAACGGATCGCCCAGGTGAACAAACCGGTAATCGTCTCAACAGCAGGGTTGAGCATGGACAACATAGACCGGCTGGTGAGTTTTCTTGAATCAAAAAACATGTGCCTCGCTTTGATGCACTGTGTGGCCATATATCCTACCCCAAATGAGAAATTGGGATTGAATCAGATCGATGTGCTAAAAGAGAGATTTCCCCATGTGTCCATTGGGTTTTCGACCCATGAGGAGCCCGATAACTATGCCGCCATCCAACTCGCTTATGCAAAAGGGGCAAGGCTGTTTGAAAGGCACGTAGGCAGGGAAACAAAAAAACATACATTGAACAGTTATTCCTCCAGACCGGAGCAGATTGCCCGGTGGATTGAGGCATACAAGCAGGCCGTGGCAGCTTGTGGCGGAGAGCATCGCAGCCCTGCCTCGCCTGATGAGATTGCCTCTTTACGTTCACTCATGCGAGGGGTGTTTGCAAGAGAAGAGATCGAGAAAGGTGCCAAGCTATACAGGGATAAAATATATTTTGCGATGCCGCTACATGACCGCCAGCTCCCGAGTGGTGACTGGTTTGATGGGATTGAAGCTGACAGGGACTATGCCCCAAACGAGCCTGTAAATGAGGCTGCGGCAAGCTCCCCATTGCCACCTGAAGAGATCATTTACCGTATCCTGCTTCAGGTAAAGGGTATGCTGAACAAGGCGAGGATACATATCGGCAAAGACACTTCCATTGAGTTGTCGCACCATTACGGCCTCGAGCGATTCAGAGAGTTTGGCGCGGTCATCATGAACTGTATCAACCGGAAGTATTGCAAGAAGTTGATTATCCAGCTTCCACGGCAGAAGCATCCATACCATTTCCACAAGAGCAAAGAGGAAACCTTCCAGTTGCTGTACGGGGATTTGGAGGTAGAACTGGACGGAAAGAGAATCAAACCGCAAGCAGGGGATAACATCCTGGTGAAACAGGGTGAATGGCACAAATTTCATACCCTTGGCGGAGCGATTTTTGAGGAAGTGAGCACCACCCACCTCGATAATGACTCGTTCTACGAGGATGAGCGGATAGCAAGGCTCTCAAGGGAAGCGAGAAAAACCGTCATCGCCAACTGTAATATAATTGAAAAGAAAACCCTATAGGTCGTTAACTGGAGAGCCTGTGCTTTCCCACTATTGAAAGCCACGTGTAGGGTTTTGTTTTGCGAAAACTGGGAATGCCACATGGGAATACGCTCAAAACTGCGATGGACAAGTTAGAACGAAAGGCGCCTGAGATATGAAGATATCGGTTGTTATGTGCACATATAATGGGGAACGTTTTTTGTGGGAACAGTTAACCAGTGTGGCAAATCAAACCAGAGTCCCTGATGAAATAATAGTGTTTGATGACAATTCGAGTGATTCCACCTTGGCTATTGTGAGCGCTGCGTGTGCAAAATACAGCCTAAACTGTCAAATTCATAAAAACCCGACTACCCAGGGTTTCGAGAAAAATTTTTCCCTTGCCATGGATGAATCAAAAGGAGACGTCATTTTCTTTTGCGACCAGGATGACGTGTGGCTCCCATATAAGGTTGAGAAAATGACGCTGCCCTTTTTGAAGAACAAAATGGTCTCGCTGGTTTATTCAGACGCTTATATCGCCGGACCCGACCTGACAAAATCCGGTCATACATTGTTTGGAGTCAGGAAAACAAAAGATCATTGCTATGATTTAGATTCAATTTGCGCCAGGCTGAGGAAAGGATTGGAGATGAGGATGAGGGGGTGCGCGATGGCCTTTTCATCTCGGTTTAAAGAGATTGCCGGTCAAGTCCCGGAAGGGATTTCGCACGATAAATGGATTGGCTTGTTCGCCTGTGCTTTTGGAGAGGCGATAACTATAGAAGAGCCGCTTTTTTATTACAGAAGACATGACTTCACTATTTCATCTTCAACTAACAAATTGATACCGGGTCTTATTAGAAGAAACAAAAAAACGAAAACATATAGATTCGAAAAGAGAGCGCTCTTTGTTCAACAAGTAAAGTCGCGTCTAAAATATCTTGAGAATGAAGGGGGCGATTTCGTTATGGATAAAGAACGGATAGGTGTTTTGAAGTCAGCGGCTGAAGAAGGAGAGCGGATCCTGGTACGCAGGGCAAGAATTAATGATAAGTTTATGAAACTAACGCGAATAGTGAAAGTATTAAGCCATTATGCCACTTCACTGTATCGTTAAACGAGCATCAGATATCGGCAATATTGAAGTAGCATAAATCTCCGCGTCAGAACGATTTGGAAAGACCGATACGGTGATCTGGGTAGGAAAGGCAACCAACTAATGCTCAAAGGGAAAAGTATCTTGGCAGTGGTGCCGGCACGCGGTGGGAGCAAGGGAGTGAGGCTTAAAAATATCAGAACCATAAATGGCGTGCCCCTCGTTGCCCTGGTGGGAAAGGTGGTAAAAAGGCTCCCCTATGTAGACAGGGCTGTTGTGTCTACCGACCATCCCGAGATCGCAGCGATTGCCAGAGGATCAGGTTTGGACGTCCCTTTCATGCGACCGAAAAGCCTGTCCGGAGACATTATTGCCGATGGGCCTCTCTTATATCATGCCTTGGCGGAATGTGAAAAGATTGATAACAGAAGATATGACGTTGTGGTGATGCTGCAGCCGACTTCTCCCTTACGCAAGCCTGAACATGTCACTGCAGCGGTGGAAAAGCTCATCAAGGGCAGATACGATGCCGTATGGACAGTTAGCGAGACGGACTCCAAGGCACATCCCTTAAAACAGCTCGTAATTCGAAAGGACATCCTGGATTTCTATGAGCCAGCCGGGGCGAATATAATTGCCAGGCAGCAGCTTGCTCCCGTATACCACAAAAACGGCGTGGCCTATGTCATGACTAGAGATTGCATTATCAATAGGAAAAACATTAAAGGTGAAAGGACTTCTTTCGTCTTAATCGATGAATTCATGGTGAACATCGATACCGAGCTTGATCTCAGGATTGCCGAATTCGTCCTGCAGCAGAAGGACTATCTGTAAAATGGGTCAAGGCTCGTCTGCGGGGATGAATCAGCAATAATGATGCAAAAGCAAACTGACACCAAATCGATATTATCAGTTGCTATGTGCACTTATAATGGAGAGTCATATCTACAGGAGCAGCTCCTAAGTATCGCAAAACAGACTAGTCTTCCTTATGAGTTAGTCGTATGCGACGACTATTCTATCGATGCCACCTTACAAATTTTGGATGAGTTCCAAAAGGCGGCCCCGTTTTCGGTAAGAATCTACCGCAATGAGACAAACCTTGGCGCGACCAAAAATTTCGAGAAAGCTATTGCATTATGTAGTGGAGATGTTATCGTTTTAAGCGATCAGGATGACCTATGGATGCCACATAAGCTTGAAAGGCTTAAGCAACTGCTTGAGGAACATCTGGAGGCTGGCTACATTTTCTCCGATGCCTTAGTCACAGACGAAATGCTGCACCCACTTGGCTGCACGATCTGGGAGCAGGTTTCATTCACAGGGCGTAAACGCAGGCTCTTTGAGCAAGGACATCAACTAGAAATCCTCCTTAAGCGTAATGTAGTCACAGGCGCAACCATGGCTTTCCGTGCAAAGTTGAGGGACTGGGTTCTGCCAATTCCTGATACGTGCATACACGATGAGTGGATTGCTCTGATAGGGAGCGCTATAGGAAGGAAGGGAATTTTTATTGCGGAACCCCTTATTTACTACCGACAACATCCTAAACAGGTTCTAGGCTGTCCAAAGCTAAAGGCCGGGTTAAATGAGCGGCTTCAACGGAAGCCCTCCACAAAAAGGGAAAAAGATAGTTATAAGCGAACTAAATATCTTCAGGTCATTAATCGGCTAATTTCACTAAATATTGTCAACAGAGATGCTCAAAAGCTTGTCAACGATAGAATTTGTCATTTGGAAGCCCGAGAACTGTTGTATAAGGCTTCGCTGTTAAAGCACGTAGACATTGTGCTACGGGAGTTGATAGCAGGTCGATACCATAAGTTTTCGAAAGGTTGGAGAAGCTTTATGAAGGATTTATTTATACCTATAAGTGGCAAAGGAGGGAAGGCATTATGAAGATTGAAATGATCGATCTGACTGCGAGGGAAACACATGATCTATTAACCGGCGTTATCTCACCTTTGCCCATCGCTTTGATCTCCACGGTAGGCGAGGACGGTATTTACAACGCTGCTCCTTTCAGCCTGGTAACTCCTGTATCTTGGAAACCGCCCATAGTTCTTGTATCTATAGGAGCAAGAGGGGGATTGAAGAAGGATACTTTGAGAAATATCGAGTTCTCGAAGGATTTTGTAATCAACATTATGGGTGAAGATTCCATCAAACCAGCGATTGCCGCGGCAGGAAATTATCCTGGCAATGTTGATGAGATCAAAGAAGTTGGTTTAAATGCAATAGCGGCAGAAAGAGTAAGGGCTCCTCTCATTTCAGAGGCTCAAATCAGCATAGAATGCGAGCTTTATCAAAAGATGGAACTGTCGGAAGGGGAGAATTTCATGTCACTAATTTTTGGTGAAGTTGTTCTTGTGCATATGAAAGATGGAATCTGGGAATCAGGGGAGGTCCATCCATCTGCTTTAAAGGCAGTCGGTCGTCTTGGCAATAATATTTATTGTCGCACTTCAGACTCTTTCAGCATTTGATATGAATGTTAAGAAGACAAGCCGGTAAAAATATGAAATAACAGGCAATATAAGAAGTGTTCCAATGTAAAAATTTATATTCTTTACGACCTTACCCCGGAAGAGTTGACGCGTTTAACAAACTCGTAAATTCTAAAATCCATCAACTGTGAAAAAATTGACTTGCCAGAATTCATATGCCCTCTCCTTCTGCTGTGATGCAGAAGACTGGCACGTTAATAACCAATAATTTCAAATCTAAAAATGACATTTTTAGCGAAATAAAAAAGTATTTCATAATGTTACGTTATCATCATAACTCAACGTTGGGACAGTAGTGACGGAAAATGTTATTTATGGATAAGCTCTAAAACAATAATTATCGGAGGGCAGAAATGAAAAAAAAGACTCTTACCTTTTTTATAATTATAATAATTGTATCTTACAAAAGTATCGGTTTCACCACTATCATTGACCCCGGCGCTTTCGGAATCAGGGCAGAGGGAATGGGGGGGGCAGTCGTGGCCTTACCGACTGATATAATAAGCGCATTCTACTATAATCCGGCTGGTTTAACCGAAATAAAAGGGACAAATGCCGTTGGCGGAATCTATCGTTTACGGCCTTCAATTGAATATGAGACCATAGGTTACAGTAAAAAAATTCCCTCAACCCCATAATACCCTATTTTGCTTTTTCCACTGATAAGGTAAATTCTGTTGTTTTAGGGATATGTATGTATACCACCGTTGGTTCCGGTTTCCGGTTTGAAAATTACCCTTTAGGCAATAGATTGATAGATATAGAATCTAAAGCAGGCCTCTTTAGCCTAAACCCTACTATAGCCTATAATGTAAATCAGCGATTATCTCTTGGCGCTGAAATAAATGTAGGTTACGATGTCTCAGAAACGAAGATGCCCCTGGTAACTCCAGCAGCACAGGGATATTTACAAACAGAAACCGATGGTTTCGGTTTCGGGGTTACTTTTGGACTACTTTACAAAATCACACATTCATTCAATCTGGGTTTGTCCTGGCGAAGCCCAATGAAAACTCATCTGGAAGGGAATTTTAAATTGGATAATTTTGAAGGTGACCTGGACGAAGATCATTACTGGCCTCAAATGTTGGCGGCTGGAGTCGGATATAAAGTAACTCCCAATCTTAGCTTGGGTTTGGGACTTAAGTGGTCAGATTGGTCCTATTTCAATAAATCAAAACTGAAATATAGATCAATTTTCCCTCATGTCCCGATTACCCAGGGGGCGGAAGATACCATAAGATTTCAGATCGGTTTAGAATACTTCCCCACCAAAAACCTGGCATTGCGTTGTGGCTATCTTCATGACCCCTCGGCTATTAAAGAAGAAATGATCTCTCCGATGCTTCCGGAAATGAGAGTAAATGAAATTTTTTGTGGCGTAGGCTTCCATTATGGAAAATTTCTCCTTGATACAGGACTCAATTATGGAATGCTATCCACCAGGAGAGTTACTAATTCCCTTACGGGGTATCCAGGTAAATATTCCGGATACAGATTAGGGATGGGCCTGGAAATAACATATAGTTGGTAGATGTTATAGTGACGATGCTTTTACTAAGGGAGCAGAGTTGCACTTTGACACAAGACATGAATTAGATTGACACTGTTCGTTAGGTTAAGTATAGGTCAATTCAATAGAAACCCACATGACGGTTCCCGTCACAAAGGATAATGAAAATTACCCCTCCCCCTTCCCCCTCCCTCAAGGGGAGGGGGTGAGGGGGAGGGTGAAAGGTATTTTCAGGTGAAACTCTCATGACGGTGCCCGACACAAAGGAGAATGAAAATGGCTACACAGGTGAATATAAGGAAATCGAATACTTAGATGCGCATTTTCGAGTGAAACTCTCATGACGGTGTCCGTCACAAAGGAAAATGAAAATGGCCACCCAGGTGAATATAATTAAATCGAATACTTAGATGTGCATTTTCGAGTGAAAATTATAATGGCCGGCAAAGATCGCGGCAGGCAAAGTATCCAACATGCCCGATATTATTGAAGCCATGCAAACAGCGGGGAGGTCATACACCTATGACGTTTCCTCTGCGGTAACGAATTGAGGAGAAAGGAGGAGTTATGTATTTCCCCGATTACCGGCCGCGACGCTTGAGGAAGAACGAAAATTTCCGGAGGATGGTCAGAGAGACGTCGTTGTCCGTTGACGATATGGTCTACCCCCTCTTTGTCATCGAAGGCAAGGGCGTAAAGAAACCCATCAGTTCCATGCCCGGCAATTTTCAGATGTCCGTTGATCATCTGGTCAGGGAAGTGGAAAAGACTAAGGAACTGGGCATACCGGCGGTGCTGTTATTTGGCATCCCTGGAAAAAAGGACGAGGTGGCATCGGGCGCCTTTGCCCGAGACGGCATCGTGCAGCGCGCCGTGAGAAGGATCAAGGATAGGGCGCCCGACATCCTGGTAATTACCGACGTGTGCCTCTGCGAATATACAAGCCACGGTCACTGCGGCATGATGGAAAAGGGCGACGTGGACAACGACTCCACCGTCGAGGTGCTGGCCGAAACAGCCCTTTCCCACGCCAAGGCGGGCGCCGACATGGTTGCGCCTTCGGCCATGATGGACGGCCAGATCGGCGCCATTCGGGAGGCTCTCGATGAATCGGGTTATGAGACGGTTCCGATCATGGCCTATTCTGCTAAATATGCCTCCTGTTTTTACGGACCATTCAGGGAGGCGGCGGAAAGCGCTCCGCAATACGGGGACCGGAAATCATATCAGATGGATCCGGCCAACAGTGATGAGGCGCTCCGGGAGATGACCCTTGACGTGGAGGAGGGAGCGGATATCCTGATGGTGAAGCCGGCGCTTCCCTATTTGGACATCATCCGCCGGGCAAAGGAGGAGTTCGATCTGCCCATTGCTGCCTACAATGTGAGCGGCGAATTTTCCATGATCAAAGCGGCGGCCAATCTCGGATGGCTGGACGGGGAACGGGCGATGATGGAATCACTTGTTTCCATAAAGAGGGCCGGGGCGGATGTCATCATCACCTATTTTGCCCAGGAAGCGGCTAATCTTATCAGAAATGAACGATAGAAAACCGGATGTAAAGGGGAGGCTCCTGCCCCTTTTGCCCGACACCCTCAGAATGGTTGCCTGGGAGGTTACGCGGAGCTGCAACCTGGCCTGCGTCCATTGCCGCGCCTCTGCGGAGTGCGGCCCCTATCAGGGGGAGCTTGATACGGGCCGCTGTAAAATGCTTCTTGATGAGATTGCCGCCTTCAGCGCACCCGTGGTGATCCTGACGGGCGGCGAGCCGCTTTTAAGGCCGGATATCTTTGAAATTGCCGCCTACGGTGAGAACAGAGGAATGCGGATGGTCATGGCGACGAACGGCACTCTCGTTACGGAAGAGATTGCCCGCAAGATCATTGATGCCGGCATCAGGCGGGTCAGCGTCAGCATTGACGGTCTGAACGCCGAAAGTCACGATGCCTTTCGCAAGGTGCCGGGCGCTTTTGCCGGGACGATGGCAGGTATCGAGGCGATGAAAAAAGTCGGCCTGGAATTCCAGATCAATACCACTATAACCAAGGTGAATATTGACCAGATAAAGGGGATATTTGACCTCACCGTCAGTCTGGGAGCGGCGGCGCACCACATCTTCCTTCTTGTTCCTACGGGCCGGGGCAAGGAAATGGCCGACCAGGAGATCGCACCCGAGGCTTATGAAGAAACCCTCAACTGGTTTTACGAGGAAAGCCTCCGCTCACCCATTCAGCTCAAGGCTACCTGTGCGCCCCACTATTTCCGCATCTTCCATCAGCGGAAAGGTCCGGCGCAAATGGCGGCGGCGAAGCACGGGGCGGGTGCGGGCGCCCTGCATGCCATGACGCGCGGCTGCATGGGGGGAAGTTCCTTCTGCTTTATCTCGCACACCGGTCAGGTGCAGCCCTGCGGCTACTTAGAGCTGGATTGCGGCCAGATCAGGGAACGTAGTTTCGAGGATATATGGCATAACTCCGCTATATTCAAAGATTTACGTGATCTGAACCTCTATGGCGGAAAGTGCGGCCATTGCGAGTTCGTCCGGGTATGCGGCGGTTGTCGCGCTCGCGCCTATGAGATTAACGGGGATTATCTCTCGGAAGAGCCTTTTTGTGTTTATGAACCCAAAAGCCCATCCATTCGGTAAATATGGACGCGACATGGCGGATAAACAAAGAATATTGGTGGTGGATGATGAAGAGAGCCACCGGATCATGCTGCGGGCCGTTTTGCAGGATGAAGGCTATGAGGTAGTTGAAGCGGCAGACGGCCTGGAGGCAGTGCAGTCCGTGGAGCAGGCGTCCTTCGATCTTGTCCTCATGGACATTCGCATGACAACCATGGACGGCATTGAAGCCCTAACGGACATTCGGCGAATAAGTCCCCTTTTACCCGTTATTATCATGACGGCCTATGCCTCGGTGAAGACCGCCGTGGATGCGCTGAAGGCCGGCGCCTTTGATTATCTGACAAAACCCCTCGATATTGATGAGCTGAAAGTCCTTGTCGCCAAGGGGCTGGAGTATTATCATCTACATCAGGAAAACAGAGCCCTAAAGGAGCGCCTGGGAGACCGCTTTGATTTTTCCCGGATCGTGGGGCATAGCCGCAGGATGAAGGAACTCGTGGACACCCTTTCCCTCGTAGCGCCTTCCGACGCCACAGTGCTGATCCTCGGCGAGAGCGGAACGGGCAAGGAGGTAGTGGCCAATGCCATTCAACGGAACAGCTCGCGAGCTCAACAGCCCTTCATCAAGGTTTCCTGCGCCGCTTTGCCCGAGACGCTCCTGGAAAGCGAGCTTTTTGGCTATGAGAAGGGGGCTTTTACCGGCGCCGCCGTCCGTCGCGAAGGACGTTTCCAGCTTGCCCACCGGGGCACAATCTTCCTGGACGAGGTTGGAGAGATGAGCCCGACCACCCAGGCGAAGCTCCTGCGCGTCCTCTGCGAAAAGGAATTTGAGCCACTTGGCGGCACGCGAACGCTGAAGGCGGATGTCCGGATCATTGCAGCCACAAACAGGGATCTGAAAAAGGATGTCCAGGAGGGGCGTTTTCGTGAAGACCTATTTTACCGTCTGAATGTTGTCCCCGTAACCGTGCCGCCGCTTCGGGAACGGAAAGAAGACATCCCCGATCTGGCCATGCATTTTTTTAACATTTTTTGCCAAAAGAACGGGAAGGAGCTGAAAAATATCTCCCCCAAGACGATGGACGTCCTTGTGCGTTATGAATGGCCGGGCAATATCCGCGAGCTGGAAAACTGCGTTGAAAGGGCGGTAATAATGGCCAGGCAAGAGATCATCGTGCCGGAGGATCTGCCGCCGCACATCAGGGCCGCTGTCAGTGAGGATGAAGGGGAATTTAATCTTCCCCAGGGAATCAGCCTGGCAGAAGTGGAAAAGGTGCTGATATTAAAGACCCTTAGTGATGCCGGTGAAAACCGCACCAGGGCCGCTGAGATTCTTGGCATTAACCGTCGCACCCTGCAAAACAAGCTTAAGGAGTATGGCATCGTTTGACGATTCCGTAAAAACCCCCATATTTGGTCAGCGTGATGATGGCGCTCCTTGGCGGGCAGGTTTATATTCCCCGGGCTACATAATCAAAACTACCTTAATAAACCGGTTGTTATCATCCTTTCCTGCCCACAGAGGCGAGATAAATCGTGAATTCATCCTGACCGTCAATCCTGAGGAGTTCGTCTATCCTTTCCTGATCATAAGCGGCAATTGCACAAGCTCCCGCATCTATTGCTTCACAGGCAAGATAAAGATTCTGGCAGACATGCCCGGCATCAATAGCAATGACCTTATGCGCGGCAATTCCATAGCGCCATTCCATTCTATATGGGATGTCTGTCCAGATAAAGGTAACGGCTGCTTCTTTCGGATATTGTTGACCAAGAACGGCTTGAACTATCTTTCTATCCAAGTTCTCCTCAGTAAATTCAAACAGGAGCTGATGCTCAAGGGGAAGGTAACGGTATATCCCCTGATCCATTCCCCGTATATTCAAAACACAGAGATATGTTTCAAGTGCATGGCGGCAGCCGGCAGAAGGAACCGTCCTTAGCGCATGACCGGGATCAAGTTTCTGCTTTATGCCTTGGGTAGCCCATAAAAGGAAAGACATCTCTTCGATAGACATCGGCTTATCACTATAAGACCTGCGGCTTTCACGGTTCATGATGGCAGATTTAACATCAATTTCACCGATGTCCTTTAATTGGTCATACCGAGGAAGGTCAATTCGTTTGGCCTCTTTTTGGTAAAGTTTTTCGATAGGAGGAGGCGTAATTCCTCTGTTCTGATCAGTTTGAGAAAAATCGATGATCTTGCGGACGCTGTCTTTTAGAAATAATCGGTATTTTTTAGTGAGTTCTTTGTCCATGTCTCTGATCTCGCTTAACGCTGCCCTGCCAGGAATTGTTACCGATAGGGTTCCTTAATGAATTCAGCATAGGCTTAGGGATGCTGAAGTTGAAACAATTTCTTCATATGTTCACGGTTAATGTATTAATGTAGAACCATTCGCGATCCGTCAAGTGTTTTTTACAGGCTAAAACTAATCCGATTATGGCGCCCTTTCAGTAAACTGGTTGAAAAAATTACCCCTTCGTGCTATGAAGAGGGATAAACGGCGGGGGTGATGATTATCATGAGTTTAGGACGGATGTTGGAAAAGAGCTGCGGGAAATTTCCGGAAAAAGTTGCCCTGATTCAGGAAGAAAGAAAACTTACTTACGCAAGCCTTGACAGGGCGGTGAACTCTCTCGGCAACAGGCTGAGGGAAGCGGGCATCCGGAAAGGCGACAGACTTGCCATCATGCTTCCCAACTGCCTTGAATTCGTCATCTCTTATTTTGCCGCCCAGAAAATCGGCGCCATAGCCGTTACCCTGAATGTCTCTTCCACCCCCTATGAACTTCTCCATCTTCTGGGAAACAGCGATGCCGGAGGCCTCATTACGACGGCTATGCTGGCCGGAAAGTTTGAAGAAATAAAAGACAGCCTGCCTCTGTGCAGGTACCTGCTCCTTTATGATGAGCAGCAAAGCCAATCTCCTTTTCAGCAGGCCATTGAAGAAGGTCCCTTTGCCCTTGCCATTCCGGAGATTAAAGGCGATGACCCGGCGGTGATGATCTATACTTCGGGCCTTACCGGCAAACCCCTCGGAGCCGTCCTGACCCATCATAATCTCCTGACCCAATCGGAGCTCCTGAAGGTCGTATGCGGCGCCACCGACAGAGATTGCGGACTTGCTCTCATTCCCCTGTTCCACTCCTTCGGCGCCGTAGTCAACATGCTTTGCGCCATCCGCGTGGGCGCCAGCGTGGTTCTTATGGATAACTTTTCAGTAGAAGGAATTTTCAGTGCCATAGAAAAGGAAAAAATCACCTATATTGCCGCTGTGCCACGGCTTTTCCTGAGCATGATCATGCAGGCGGAACAAAAAAAACACGATCTTTCCTCTCTCACCTTGTGCATCAGCGGCGGGGCCGCCATGCCGCCTGCATACTTTCCCCGCTTCGAAGAAAAATTCGGCATAAAGATCATGGAAGGCTACGGACTTACTGAAGCCTCGCCTGTTTGTTCCTTTACCAGGCCAAAGCGGGCGCATAAGCCAGGTTCCATTGGCACGGTCGTCCCCGGCGTGGAGGCAAGGGTTGTGGATAGTGAAGACCGTGAGTTGCCGGCGGGAGAAAAAGGGGAACTTGTCATCCGGGGCGATAACGTCATGAAGGGATATTACAAGGACGATGAAGCAACCAGTGAGGTAATGCGGAACGGGTGGCTGCACACGGGCGACCTTGCCAGGGTTGACGAGGACGGATATATATTTATTACGGGTCTTAAGAAGAGGATGATCATTACGAGCGGCTTCAACGTTTATCCCCGGGAAGTGGAAATCGTCCTTAATATGCATCCTGCGGTAATAGAATCTTTAGCCGTCGGTAAGGCGGATCTCATGCGGGGTGAAGTGGTCAAGGCGCTGGTCGTAAAGAATCCGGAGGTGTCGGTGGAGGGAAAAGAACTGGTAAGGCATTGCCGGAAATATCTTTCTGCCTACAAAGTGCCGCGGGATATTGAATTTGTTGAAAATATAAACCGGAGCAGTAAGTTGTAAATGACTGACTCCCAGCCTGCCGGAAAGAAGGTATAGTCATATGAAAGAGGTTGTTATCGTAAGCGGAGCGAGGACTGCCGTCGGCAGTTTCGGCGGCGCCCTGAAGGGGGTAAAGGTTGTGGACATGGGAGCGCTGGTGATCAGAGAGGCCATTAAAAGGGCAGGACTGAGGCCCGCCGTCGATAATTTTATCAGATCATGCCGTCCCAAGGGCTTAGGCGATTTCGACATGACGGAAATCAATAAAAAATTTTACGATTACGATTCCTCATTGACGCCCGTCTATTTCGATGAGTGCATAATGGGCAACGTGATCCAGGCCGGTCTCGGGCAAAATCCCGGCCGGCAGGCCTGTGTCTATGCCGGGCTGCCCGAGGAAACCAATGCGATAACTGTCAACAAGGTATGCGCTTCCGGCATGAAGGCCATAACGTTAGCCGCACAGATTATCAGGGTGGGAGATGGGGACATTATCGTGGCCGGCGGGATGGAAAACATGTCCAACATTCCCTATGCCCTGCCCGAAGCCCGCTGGGGATACCGTATGAACATGCCCTTCGGTCAATTAGTTGATTTGATGGTCCATGATGGCCTCTTCGAAATATTCAACAATTATCACATGGGATTTACAGCGGAGAATATCGCCGCAAAGTACGGCATTACGCGGCGGGAACAGGATGAAATATCCCTCTTGAGCCATCAGCGCGCCCGGGCAGCCATTGACCGAGGCGCCGTAGCCGACGAAATTGTGCCGGTGGTCATCCCCCAGAAAAAAGGCGAACCGACGATCTTTGACGTGGATGAAAGGCCTATGGATACAAGCCTGGAAAAGATGGCCAAAATCCCCCCCGCTTTTAAAAAAGACGGCTCCGTTACAGCGGGCAACGCTTCCGGCATCAACGACGGCGCCGCTGCGGTGGTCGTCATGAGCGCCGACAGAGCTAAGGAACTTGGCCTGGAACCGCTGGCCAAAATTAAAGGATACGCCTCCGGCGGCGTCGATCCCGCCTATATGGGACTTGGTCCCGTGCCGGCGACACGGAAGGTTATGGGAAAACTTGGTCTAACCATGAAAGACATGGATATCATTGAATTAAATGAGGCCTTTGCCTGCCAGGCGATCGCCTGCCTGCGGGAGTTGGAGATTGATCTCGATAAATGCAACTTAAACGGCAGCGGCATCTCCATCGGTCATCCCGTGGGCGCCACGGGCGCCAGGATCACTTACAGCCTGGCTATGCAGATGAAGAAAAAAGACCTTAATCTTGGTCTGGCCACCCTCTGCATCGGCGGCGGGCAGGGGATGGCTATTGTGCTGGAGAGGGTATAAAGGAAAGGAGAAGAGAAAAGATGACTTACAAGAACATACTTTTTACGGTAGAAGAGGGTATCGCCACGATCACCTTCAACAGGCCCAAGGCCATGAACGCGATGAATTCCGAAACCATGTCGGAACTTTTTGACGTGGCCGGGGTCTGCAAAAATGATGAAAATGTCAAGGTGTTGATCTTAACGGGCGCCGGAGAGAAGGCCTTTGTGGCCGGCGCCGACATATCGGAGATGCAGGACATGAGACCGGCGGCGGCCCTGAGCTTTATGGAAAAGGGCAATGAGACGCTGCGACTTATTGAAACGATGCCCAAACCGTCCATCGCCGCGGTAAACGGCTATGCCCTCGGCGGCGGCGCTGAGATTTCCATGGCCTGCGATGTCAGGTTCGCCTCGGAAAATGCTGTTTTCGGACAGCCGGAAATATCGCTCGGCATGATGCCCGGTTGGGGGGGGACGCAGAGGCTGCCACGTCTGATCGGTATGGGAAGGGCGAAGGAACTGATCATGGGAGGCGCCCATATTGACGCGAAGCGGGCCTTTGAGGTCGGTCTGGTCAACAGGGTGCTTCCGGCGGACCAGCTTATGGCAGAGGCGAAGAAATTCGCGGTAAAACTTGCCGGTCTTGGCGGATTTGCCCTTAAGATGATCAAGCAGAGCATCAATTTCGGCTACGACCTGTCCTTAGACAATGCCGTCCGGCTTGAGGTTGAATGCTGCGCCCAGTGTTTCAGCACCGATGACCAGAAGGAGGGGATGAAGGCCTTCCTGGAAAAGAGGAAACCCGGCTTCACCGGCCAGTAGCTTTTCCCATCTTTTCTATTTCTTCCGCCCATTGGTTGAATATCGGGAAGAAAGCTTCGCCGGAAAAATTACTGCGGATATTTTATGTAAACTGGTTCCGGAAAACGCCTGAAGGAAAGTGGCTTTGGCCGGGATTGGGCGAGAACAGTAATTCAGTAATTCCCCCATAATTCATCTTCTATATATTCGTCGAATTCCATCATCCTGCCTATGCCCCCGGCAGGGGCGATCTCCGCGATCCTGTTCGCCACCGAAGATACCAACTGTTGGTCATGGGAGCAGAAGAGAATCCTCATTGGGAAGGCAATCTCACCCCAGTTACCGCCTAAAAGAGTTTGGTGAACCTATCAGTTTAACAGGGTGCAAAATAATGCTCATTATGTGCAAAGGATTGCACAAATTTTGTCTTCCGTATTGACCTTCAAAATATTAAACGATGTAAAATAAGATAGTTGCAAAGTTTATGATTGTTGGCATGAACCTTGGTATACCTTCCTGCAGAAATATAACGTCCCAAGGAGGAAGAAACAGATGAAAAGATTTGACAATACGCAGGCAAGGCAAAGGAGGCGCTATATGAAAAACAAGGTGTTGAAAGCATTTATCACAATGATAATCATAGTCTTTTTAGGAGTTACTTTGGTTGCATGCGGTGGCGGCAGCGGCGACGTTGTCGGCAGTTCCGGCAGCACAACAAACGGCACGCTGACAGGCAGTGGCCAATAGCAGAAAGGAGGAAACAACAATGAAGATTATCAAGTTTATATGCCTCGCGATAGGCGTTTTTTTTGCGAACTCGGCCATGGCCCTGACGCCCAACACGACATTTATGATTAAGTTGTCTACCGTTTCACCGATCGGAGATCTCAACCTGACGGCAACAACATCCACTACCTCCGACGCCGGTGGAAAAGTATCCTTCGGTTTTTCCAATATCCCCACCAACATCACGGCACGGTTCCTCATGGTGCAGATCTTGGATGGCAACGGCACAGTAGTGCGTCAGGCGATGACAGCCGCCCCTGCTCCCGGCAGCAATATCAGCATGGGAGTGAGCGAGGTCACCGATAGACAGGCGAAGGCGATGCTCAAAGCGATCGCCGATGCCGGCAGTGACAGCCCGACACCGGTCATGCTGCTTATGACCATGGTCCGTTCCGGCGCGATTTCTGATGCCGATGCCCAGAATTTCAGCCCCCTGGCGCGAAGCGCAGCAAGCGCATTCGAAACGTTTATGACCGACAATGGCGTTGCCGCAGCGCAAATGGCCGCGTTCAAGACCAATATGCTCTCCGCTATGCGCGACATCGCGGCGAAATACAAGGAATCGGTTGATGCTGCGACACCGGCCCTTGAAGCCGGCAAGAGAGGGGAAGCCATGTCCAGCTTTATGGATGCCCTGGTCAAAGCTGCCGCCGATGCCGGGATTTCGCCAAATATAATGCAGATTGCCTTTGATGAGGCGGGCAAGGCCGCGGAAAGCGCCGCCTCAACCTCGCCGATCAATCCCGACGTCATCATGGCCATGAAAGCGTTCTTCCGGGTTGAAACACAGCAGCGTCAACTCAGAGCGGAAATGAGGAGCTACTCCGACGCCATCTCCGCCATGGGAGCATCGGCGCCGCATATGCAGCAATTCGCCGCTGCCAGCGCCACTATAGGTAACGCCATGACGAACGCCCATGAGGAATTTGAACAAATGTTCGCCGACCCGTCCACCTTTCCGGATGCCGCGACCATCAGTTCCACCGAGTCAACGATGCTTACGGCCATGCAAACATTATTTGACAACTTTGTATCTACTGACGCCGTGGCTTCCAGCAACGCCATTACAGACATGTTGAGCTCTATGGCCACGCAGATGAACGGCATGGGCGGAATGATGTCCGGAATGTCGGCAATAACCCTTGCCGACATGGGAATCGGGCAGATGATGACCACGCCCGGAGGCGCGCTCCAGAACTGGACGGTCATGATGGCATCCGTCAATGACTTCGTGGCCCCTGGCTTGCAGATGACCTATACGCCATCTGCCACATTGTCAGATCAACTGACCGCCCTGGGAGTCACCCCGCCGACTCCGCCGGACTTCGCCCAGTTTGCGGAACCCTACAAGTCGGTGTTTGAGCTCCAGTATGACTTGATGCTGGTCAGGTTAATCAATGTCAGGAAGCTGATCCGGCTCGGAACGACGCCGACGCAGGCGCAACTGGCCCAGATCAAAGAGGATGATCTCGCCATGAAAGCAGCGATTAAGCAGAATATCGTCGGCCTTGCGGATGCCCAGAAAGACGCCATGATAGTGTCACTGGCAGAGCCGGAAATGATGTAACGTGCATTCTCCCCGTAACCATGGAGGTCCCGATCCATGAGGGACTTCCATGGCTTTTAATCTTCACTCCCTATTTTTACTTTTTATAATTTTGAATATCCGGGAATTATGTGATAGCATACCCTGCATCCGCGTATTTTTTGTTTGGCAAAGCCCCCCAAGGCTTCCTATGTTAAAACGAATATTAATGTTTTCCGGCGCCGGGATTTCGCTGTTTATAATCTGGTTCGCCGTCAGCAATTACCGAGATGCTTACCCGCTTGCCGAGGAAAACCTCCACGGTCTCGCCTTATCCCTTACCGCCGCCATTGAAAGCATTATGGTACATGACCCTTCCCTGCGCGCCCTGTCCACATTTCGTACGAATAATATTGCCTTCTTTGCCTTGATTGACCGAAAGGGAATCTACCGCTTTCATTCCAATGCGGATTTGATCGGCACAAAGGCGCCGGAAGGTAAGCCGTCAGAAGCTAGGCAGAACGAATCGCTTTCTGCGGCGCGCATCACTCTTGGCACCGGAGAAAAAGCCTATGAGTTCGTCGCCCCCATCCATCTTCGCGGGGAAAAGCTTTTGCTCCGTTTGACCCTCCATACTTACAGGGCGGACACGGTAATCCGGCGGGCCAAGCTGAACATGACGATCCTGCTTTTCCTGGTTGTTGCGGGGTGCATTCTGTCTGTTATTATGTATCGGTTTGCCGGGCGGGAAGAACGGCATCAACTGGCAATGTCCCGGCGAGAGAATCTGGCAAAATTGGGAGAGATGGGCGCGACTCTGGCCCATGAAATCAGAAATCCTCTGGCAGGAATCAAAGGTTATGCGCAGGTAATCGAAAAAAATCCCTCCGATCCCCGCAGCGGCAGCTTTGCGCGCCGTGTGGTGACAGAAGCGCTCCGTCTGGAGAATCTGGTAAACAACCTCCTCGCTTACGCGGGAAGCGATCAAGGTGCGATGTCGCCGCTTGATCTCGCGGAGCTGATTTCCTCTACCGTTTCCCTGCTCCGTCCCGAGGCGGAACAACTCCAAGTTGAGATCATTATTGAAGCTCCGGTCAGCTTGCCGATCGACGGCAACAGGGACAAATTTGGCCAATTGCTGCTTAATCTCGGCAAGAATGCCCTCCAGGCGATGCCGAAAGGCGGTGTTTTACGGATGACAGCAGGAAAATCAGGCGCAGAGGTGATGCTTGCCGTAAGCGACTCAGGACAGGGCATCAGCCGGAAGGATTTACCCCGGATATTCGAACCATTTTTCACGACCAGGGCGCGGGGCACCGGCTTGGGACTGGCCCTTTGCAGAAAGATCGTTGAGGAACACAAGGGGAAAATAAGCGTAGAAAGTACTATGGGAAAAGGCACTGTCGTTTCCATAACTCTTCCCGGCCCGGAGCGGGAAGGGAATAAGAGGAGTTGATAATGAAAGGACATATCCTGCTCGTAGAAGATGATGAGACCTTCAGGAGCTTTTTGCAGACGATTCTGGAGGATGACGGACATGAGGTGCAAACTGCCGAAGACGGTCTCAAAGCCTTCAGCCTGCTTCGACGAGCAGACTTCGACCTGGTTGTTTCCGATCTGAAGCTGCCCGGCAAAAGCGGGCTGGAGCTGTTTCGTGAAACCAGGGAAGATCCCGGCCCGCCCCAGTTCATCTTTCTGACCGCTTTCGGCAGGGTTGACGAGGCCGTTGCCGCCATGAAAGAAGGGGCGGTGGATTTTCTCACCAAACCTCTTGGGGATCCTGATACCTTGCTGGCCTTGGTGGCCAGGACTATTGAGGCACAGGGGCGTGCACGGGATTACCTGAGCCTGAAGGAATCCGAAGCGGCCGGATTGCCGCCGGAAGAACTGATCTTCGCCGGGCAGTCCATCAAAAAAGTGCAGAAACTTGTGCACGACGTTGCCATCACCACGGCGAATGTGCTGATTTACGGCGAAAGCGGCACCGGCAAGGAATTGGTGGCCAGAACCATCCACCTGCTGAGTCCCCGGAGCAAAGCCGGCTTTGTTCCTTTGAACTGCGCCGCCGTTCCGGAGCATCTCCTGGAGAGTGAACTCTTCGGCCACGAAAAAGGGGCCTTTACTGGAGCGGTTCAGGTGCGGCAGGGAAAGTTCGAACTGGCCAGGGGGGGAACGATTTTTTTGGATGAAATCGGCGAGATGCCTTTGGCATTACAGGCCAAGCTGTTGCGGGTCCTGCAGGAACGGGTTTTTGAACGGGTGGGCGGCAGTCAGGAAATCAAGGCGGATGTGCGGATAATTGCGGCTACCAACCGCAACCTTCAGGAAGAAGTGAGAGCGCGGCGGTTCCGTGAAGACCTCTTCTATCGCCTGAACGTTTTTCCACTCCAGCTACCCCCGCTACGGGAACGCATTGATGCGCTTAATCTCTTGGCAGACTACTTTTTCAACCGTTTTAGCCGACAGATCGGCAAGAAACTCAAGGGAATTCAAGCTGACGCGCTGGCGGCGATGAAAGCCCATCACTGGCCGGGCAATATCCGGGAATTGCAGAATGTTATGGAAAGGGCGGTCATTCTGGCGCAGGACTTTGTGAGATGCGGCCACCTTCCCGATGAGATACTGTGCACGTCCAGTCCGGACAGCCGCGAAATGTTGAAATCCGCAGAGAGGGAGATGATCATCAAGACACTGAACAAACATGGGGGCAACCGTCGTCTGACCGCCGCAGAACTGGGAGTCTCCCGGCGGACACTCCAGTATAAATTGAAAAAGTTTGGTTTGGTTGATGACAAAAGAGAAGATGCAAAACTGCACTCATGAAGTGCAGCGGGTTGCACAGATTTTTTCTTCCGCATTGCCGTGCGGGAAAATATCAAAAGTAATATTGATAAGTTATCAACTGTATCCATGTTGGCATGATCTGTGAAATGTCTTCTTGCACAAACAAAATTTCCCGAGGAGGAACGGACAGATGAAAAGTAATGCAACATTTTACCTGGTAATTACAAGGAGCAGTACAAGATGACTACAGGCCGTCTTTGCTCGATCATGATGCTTGCAGTCTTGCTGAATTGCCTGCTGCTCGGTGTCGTTTTTGTCGGCGTCGGCTTCGGCGATGATACGGGAAAGAGCGGTCTGGATTTTAATCAAGGTTACGACATCAACACGGTGACCACCGTATCAGGGCAAGTTGCTTCCTTGCCGCGCCATGGCCAGCGGGAAAACTATTTTTTCGAAATCAAAAACGGCAACGAGTCGATAAACATCTTCATCGGGCCTGGCTCGTTTTGGGAAAAGAAGGAAATACCCGTCCGCCTGAATGACGAAATTACCGCCAAGGGCTCCAAGGCCCAGGGGCAGGACGGGAAATTATACCTGTTGACCCAGAAGCTGGTAAACAGGACTACGGGTACGCAATTGGAGCTGAGAAACGATAAGGGAGAACCGGCCTGGTCCGGGCGGAGTATAAATGTCATGCGACCGGAACGTCCCACCGGGGGAGGAAGACAACATGGGGGCGCAATGATGCGCAGTGGAGGAGGAATGATGAGACGTTGACCGCACTGTCTCCTCTGCATGTAAATGCTATATGAAGCTATCAATGAGAGCAAAACATTAATGATGCAACATCGTATAAAGATAACCGGATTTCTTAGTCTGTTTTTTGTCATGGCCGTTTTCCTTCTGCCTGCCTGGGCGCCGGCGGCGCAGTGGTCCGCGGGTCTCGGCTTTGAGTTTGCCTCAGGAAAATATGGAACCGATGTGACCACGGACTCGGTTTATATGCCCCTTACGGCAACCGTCTATCCCACGGCGCGGCTCGATGTTTCGCTGGAGATCCCCTATGTCTACCAGAGCAGCAGTGCAGCGAATGTCGGCATATTCCGCGGGTCACAGGGTCAAACCATGGGCATGCAAGATCTTGGCGCCGGCACAGCCGGCGCCGGTTCCGGCATGATGACTTCTCATACGGCAGGGGGCGCCCATAATGCTCAAAGCGGGCTCGGAGACGTGGTTGCCAGTGCGGGCTATATCCTTATTCCCGAAAGCAAGATTATGCCCCAGATCCGCCCAAATATTTTTGTGAAATTCCCTACAGCGGATAAGGCGCTGGGAACTGGTGAGACAGACAAAGGGTTTGCCGTGGCACTCTCAAAATGGCTGGGCGACTGGTATTCGTTTGCTGAAGTCGGTTATACTATTCAGGGCGCCTCCGCGACACTGTCCCTTAAGGACTACCTGAGCTATCGCGCCGGCGCCGGTTACCAGGCGACCGATAAATTCCGCCCTATGCTCATGCTCAAAGGCGCCACTTCCCCCGCTGAGAGTGCGACCGATCTTCTGGAAGCCCGGTTGAGGCTCATATACCAAGCCTCCAATCGCACCGGGATCGAAGGATATCTTGCCAGAGGGTTTGCCACATCCAGCCCGGACTACGGCGCCGGGTTAGCAATCTTTTACGATTTTTAAATTTCAGGATCAAAGGCCTTCCTGGAAAAGAGGAAACCCAGCTTCACCGGCCGGTAGTTTTATAATTTTAGAGCCCCCATTTACTCCAATTTGCAATAACTTTCTCTTTAATTGATTCAGGATAGGCTGATTTAAAGGACATAAGAGCTGGTTTCTCTTCTTCTTTCCATTCTACAGGCCAGGTGCAATCAAAAAGAACATTTGCTCCACCAATTCCCTGATCTCTTTTATCTGGAGGGAGATAGGGAGTTAAAGGACAGTTAATAGCCATTTTATCAATACTTATACCATAGGCAGGATTACACTTTGTTGAAAAGGCATGAAATACCTCTTTCATATTAGTTGGATCAACATCATTATTTACCACAAAAACCTTTGGATAATACATCCCATTCCTATTTGTCCATACTACGGAGCTTATTAAAGATGGGATGCCAAAATGAGGGGTTTTTGTGGATACTATAACTGCATGCAACCCAGATTCAGGAGGAATGAATATTCCGGTTACAGGCACCCCTGCTCTTTTTAAATCCATCCATATATCAGCAGCACACGCAATACTCCATAAAATATGCCCTTCATCAGTGGGAGTACCTAAACAGGTAGATGTAAGTATTGGGTTATTTCTATAGGTTATGGCTTTTACATGAAGAACAGGTCTATCCTGGCGTCCGGAAACTGAGTATCCAGGATATTCTCCAAAGGGTCCCTCAGACTTAAATTCCCCAGGTCTTATCTCTCCTTCTATTACAATCTCAGAATCTGCAGGAACATGGAGATCGGATGTTTCACATTTCACCAGTTTAACAGGTTCTTTCATTAATCCTCCAATAATATCTACTTCGTTCATTCCATAAGGGACGCCGGATGAACTAACAAGGTAAGCCAATGGATCAAAACCTATTGCTATTGCATAATCCATATTTAAGCCCTTATCCAAATATTTTTTTAGAATTATTCCACCATGATTAAGTGCTCCCAAATATAAACCTGTGGTTCTTTTATCATGAACCATAACTCTATAAATTCCCCAGTTCACCCAATCACTATCTAAGTCTTTACAAATACCTATATTAAGGCTCCCAACAAATCTACCCCCATCACTTGGATGAAGATGAGGTATCGGAAATTTAAACAGATCTACATTATCCCCAATCATTATATTCTCTTTACAAGAACCAGTACTTACGATCATAGGTTTAATAGGATTGCCCCTTCTATTTATATATTCTTCAAGAATCTCACGATAACTCGATTGAGGATCTATACCCATGGCTATAGACATCCTTTTATAGGTAGAAAGTATTCCTCCTGCCAATCTGTATCCTTTTTTTGAATCCTTAATATTTGTAAATAATTGCACTGGGCACCCTAATTCATTTGCCCTTCTCATTATAGCCCCTGCTTCTACATACCAGTCTATCTCGTCATCAATAGTAACAAGATCTTTAATCTTTTTAAGCTTATCTAAAAATTCTCTTAAATCTGCCATATAACCTCCTTTATTATTATTGATAAGGTATTGCTTTTCGGCGGTCGAAGTATAAGACATGGCAATCTTGTATGTCAACGGGAAAAAGGCGGTAAAATTGGGAAGTCGAGCCGAGAATTGCGGGGAGGATATGTGTTGAGAAACGTCATCCATGATGTAGGAGGTGACCGGTCTGCCTGTGCTGTGCATGCAGACCGGCGGGGCGTGAGCCTTTGGCGGCGTTCTTGACCGGGTCAATATCTACTTGCGGCCCACAATAACTGCTTCATTGCCATTTACAAAAAAATATACATTTGTCTTCATCCCAACACGGTGAAATTCTGCCTCCACCTCCTCTGGCCGCAGGAAATGATTCCCCTGAACATGCTCGCCAAGATTCTGAAATGCCATCCCGCGCCTGCTCGGGTCGCGCAAATCAGAACTGTTCTTTGGCCAGTTCGGCTCCCAGATAACAGCAGAGCCTCCATCCTTTAGATGTTCCTTTAATAAACGAAAAATATTTTCCTTATCATCCCATACATGATGCAAGGCGCGGTTCATGGCAATTAAATCAACTGGCTCATTAACTGTAAATTTATGTATATCACCCTTCATAAATTTCAGCCGGTTGTCAAGCCCATCCTTCTTTGCAATCCTTGCGGCATGGTTTATGTTCTCCTCAAACCCGTCAAGGCCAATGCCGCGCAGGTGAGGGAAGCGAATCGCCATCTTTCTTAGATACCAGCCGTTGCCGCAGCCGAGGTCAACAGCAAGGCCGCCTTTTTTATCTGTCTCATTGTAAACAGGCACATTTGGCAATATTTGCTGTTCAAACACACCTGCGAACATTGCCTCAAGCATTGGGCCAAAGAGATGAAGAATGCTTTCACGCTCTGCAAGCACCTTTTCCCCGGGACGCTCGCCGCTTTTAATCAATGTTGCCGCCCTCTCTGCCATATGTGCAGAAAGCACTGACTGAACTGCAAATGGCATTAGCGTGCCCTGTGTTTCTGGGACAAAGGCTTCGCCAAGCTCTGTTAATTGGAATTTTCCATCAGCCTCATCAAGCAAACCAAAGGCAAATGCAGCATCGCACCAGCGGTTTAAGTATCCGCTGTCCAAACCAGTCTTTGCTGAAAGCTCATCTGGCGTCGTCTTTTTCATTTCAACCAATGTGGAAAAAATTGGATTGGCTATGCCGATATATGCTACATAAAGCGCCATCGCCCCCTGCATCTGCGCCATAACCTGACTGCGAAGCTCCTGTGAAATGCCCATTGATATTTTCTCCATCTAATACCTCAACCCTTCTCTTTTCAAGTATGCTAAAGGATAACACTGCTGATTCTACCTTGAGATAATCATTGATAAGGTATTGCTTTTCGGTGGTTGGAGTATAAGACATGGCAATCTTGTATGTCAATGGGAAAAAGGCGGTAAAAGAGGAAACCCGGCTTCACCGGCCGGTAGTTTTTCCCATCTTTTCCATTTCTTCCGCCCGCAGTTGCTTCCGCAGTAGCTTACCGACGTTTGTCTTCGGCAAGTCTGCGCGGAATTCTATCTCTGTGGGCAGCTTGTATTTGGCCAG
>DATESZ010000071.1:0-6163 GCA_035283845.1 Syntrophales bacterium
CCGGCCCCGATGATCAGGACATCCGCCTCCTGAGGGACAATTCTGGGTTTGATATTATAACCGATTGGCATTTTCTTCCTCCTTTCTTTAATTGAGAAAAATCTATTCCTTAGTATCCACGAACCTTTGCATTGGGAGGCAGGTCCAACCCCAAATCCTCGGCCATGACCTTGTAACAGGTGTAGCCCTGAGCTGAAAAGGCGCCCCCTGAGGGAGGCCATCCTGAACCGGTCCCATAAAGACCCTTGATCGGGGTAGTGTGACGGGCAAGTTCAGGAATCGGTCTCCATCTCCCCGTCTGACTGGGGATCTGATCCAACACCGCCCAGTTGCCCGTAGGCGCCATATTAGTCAGCCGGGCGCAGTGGTAAGGGCTCTGGGGGGTATAGCCGATCACATTGTCCCAAGTCATATTGGGGGCGACCTTTCCCAGCAGATCGATTACATAATTGGCATGGTGTTTATGATATTCCCTCCACTCTTTCTCAGTCCTCTTGTCTGCCCCTAATACAAAGTCTTCCGTCAGGATTGACCACTTCCCTTCCGGCACCCGGGAAAGGTCGCCGCCTGAAGCAGGATGAGAGCAGACTGCCAGATTGGGCTCCTCACACTCCATCCCCAGTTTTCGGAAGGCATGATTCCTGATCAGCGCCTCCGGATCCTTGGTACCGATGGTCATCCAGCCTATCCGGTCGACATCAGGATTGATCTTGCACGATTCGGCATAGTGGGGGGCTTCGTGCAATGCCCAAGTATACCAGGTAATCACGACCCGCCATTTAGAAAGATTGGCCACCCTCCTCCTGATCCGCCAGTCCCACATATCAGGCTCCGTAAGCTCGAATACGAGCTGAGACGGCTGAAGGGTAGAGATCACCGCCTTTCTGGCCTCGATCTCGGTGCCGTCGGCAAGCCTTATTACCTTTGCACGTCCGTTCTCAACGAGGATCTTTTCCACTTGTTGCTCAACATAGGCCTTTCCTCCGTCCTCGATAAAGCACTTATAGGCAGCATGGGCAGCAGTATGGGTGCCCCCGTAGGCGCCGCCATATTCCATCATCCCCATAAAGGCGATAAGAAAGGCGATGCCCGCACCGTTTAGATCAGGTGGAAGCCCAAGCCAACTGTGGGTAATCCGGAGCAATCCTGCCACCAAAGCATCGCTTTCAAACAGATCCCTGCCCACCTCGATCGGCGATCTCAAGATGAAACTCGGATCAACGCCCAGAGCCTGCATCTTGGGATGAGCAAGTAGCTTTTCCGATTCATCCAGTTCCCATACCTGCTCGGGATATTTCAAGGCCGGGGTATTAAAACATCTCCTGAATGTGGCATCTCTCCCCACAGTCTCCCACATATCCCAGATCTTCATCCAGGTATCGGCATCCCTCTGACTGAGCCGGCCAAGGGACCTGGCAGTCTTCTCCTGATTTGGATCATAAAAGGGGCTGTACAACAGGTACTGCTCATTATCTTCCAGAAACACCCCGCCACCGACCACATAGTGAGGAACAAATTTGAACCCTCGTTCATTAAAGGGAAAGTCCTGTTCCAGGATCTCGGTGTAGAGCCAGGTAAAGAAAGTGGAATGATGGTCGGCAATAAACCCTGGAGCAGGAGATTCATCGCTTGACCAGCCCCCTCCAACCTCATGCCTCTTCTCAAAGATGCCCACCTTCAGCCCCCCATATCTCTGGAGATACATACCCGCCACCAGGGCTTTGTTTCCACCTCCTACAATTACTACATCAAAACTTGCATCCGCCATAATATCCTCCTTTATTTCACCAGTTTATACTAAAAATAGAGGTGACCACTCTAAAGTCGTTGCGACTACTTACAGTTTACTTAATCGGTGTGTTAATAGCCATATTAGGGCCAGGTGAAGCAGTTTTACAGGGTTGTCAATGCTAATAGCGATAGTAATCCGGCTTGAAAGGGCCATCTGTCGGTACGCCGAGATAATCGGCCTGTTTTTGAGTTATAGTGGATAGTTTTGCGTCAAGGCGGGCAAGGTGCAGTCTTGCCACCTCTTCATCAAGCTTTTTCGGTAGAGTATAGACCCCCGGTTTCATTTGCTTTGTTGCTAATTCAATCTGGGCCAGGCATTGATTGGTAAAACTGGTACTCATCACGAAGCTGGAGTGTCCCGTGGCGCAACCCAAATTAACGAGCCGTCCCTCGGCAAGAACTATTATGGAACGACCCGATTTAAGGAGCCATTTGTCCACCTGGGGTTTGATGTTAATTTTTTTGCAATCCCCATTGCTCTCCAGGTAGTGCATGTCGATTTCGCTGTCGAAATGACCGATATTGCACACAATGGCCTCGTTCTTCATCCTTTCCATGTGCGCGCCCGTGATGACATCGCAGCAGCCGGTGGCGGTCACGAAAATATCCCCCGACGTTACCAGGTCATCGAGGGTCTTCACATCATAGCCCTCCATTGCCGCCTGCAGGGCGCAAATAGGGTCTATCTCGGTAACTGCCACCCGGGCCCCGAAACCGCGCATGGACTGGACGCAGCCCTTGCCGACATCCCCATATCCGCATATGACCACGCACTTGCCGGCCACCATAACATCAGTAGCCCTCTTAATGCCGTCGGCAAGCGATTCCCTGCATCCGTAAAGATTGTCGAATTTTGATTTTGTCACGGAATCGTTCACATTAATGGCCGGAAAAAGCAGTTCGCCGGCCTGTTCCATCTGATACAAACGATGGACGCCCGTAGTTGTTTCTTCGGAGACGCCACGAATACCCGCCGCCACTCTTTGCCAGTGCCCGGCATCCCGTCTGTAACTTTGCTTCAGACGGCGCATGACAACTTGAAATTCCTTATTTTCTACCTCTATCTCCAATAGCGACGGATCCCTTTCCACCTTCACTCCCTGGTAAACAAAAAGGGTGGCATCACCGCCATCGTCCACAATCAGGTCCGGTCCCGAACCGTCGGGCCAGGTAAGGGCCTGTTCTGTGCACCACCAGTAGTCTTCCAGGGTTTCACCCTTCCAGGCAAATACGGAGGCCGAGCCAGCCTTTGCGATGGCCGCGGCGGCGTGATCCTGCGTGGAAAAGATATTGCACGACGCCCACCTGATGTCGGCGCCCAGTTCCTTCAAGGTTTCGATCAACATGGCCGTCTGGATGGTCATATGGAGGCTGCCCATCACTTTCAAACCCTTGAGAGGTTTCCGAACGCCATATTTCCCCCTTACAGCCATCAGTCCGGGCATCTCATTTTCGGCAAGTTCCATCTCCTTGCGTCCCCAGTCCGATAGAGAAATGTCGGCAATTTTGAATTTAAGATCTCTCTCAGGCGCCTGCATACTCTTTTTGTTCCTCCATGCTTCAAATGTTTGCGATTTTCTTCAGTATATCCACCATATCCGTTTTTTCCCAGGGGTAATCGTCCAAAAAGAGCGTCTTCGGCAATTTTCTGTATATGTCTGCATTGAGAAGGTCAAACTTTTCAATCATGCCTCTTGGCGTCAAATCGAATGTTTCTCCGATTATTGAGGCAAGATTTTCATCCGAGATAATACCCGTCCCAAAGGAATTCACGTAGATGGAAAAGGGTCTGGCAACACCTATGGCATAGGATAATTGTATGGAGCATTTAGTTGCAAGGCCGGCAGCGACGATATTCTTTGCCACAAAACGAGCTCCGAAAGCGGCGGAGCAATCCACTTTTTCCGATGATTTATTCACCACCGAACCGCCCCCTAACTGGGCGCCGGGATAGCCTCCATAGAACTGAACCACCAGTTTGCGGCCCGTAAGGCCTGAATCGGCTGCGCTGCAGGAATTGACAGCCTGCCATTCACCAGTGGGATTGAAAAGGAATTCCGTTTTTTCATCCACCCAGCGGCCGAGAGAGCCCATGGCAATCCGCTTAGCTTTCTCTTCAATAAATCCGACACCTTCATTGACACAACGATAATCAATGGCGTTGGACATAAGGACTTTCGCTACCCGCCGGGCCATTCCTCTTACGTCGTACTCAACCGTCACCTGTCCTTTCCCGTCAGGAGAAAATATAGGATTATTACAGTTTTCAAAGGCACGCATCATATTGTTAACCATGACATAGGGCAAGGGCAGGAGTTCGGGCGTCTCATTACAGGCATAACCGTAGATAATCCCCTGATCGCCGGCGCCTATTTCCTTGTATTTTCCCAGTTCGGCCCGGCTGCCGATGTTGATGTCTCCGGACTGGGGAATAATCGTATTGAGTATACCCATGGAGTTTCCATTAAGTCCTACGGCGCAATCGTTATATCCTATGGACAAAACGGTCCGTCGCACAGATTTCTCTATATCCACCTTAACCCTGGTGGACACTTCCCCTCCCACAACGCAAAGGCCCTTGCCTAAAAATACCTCAATGCCGCAGTGCGGCATGTTGTCTATGGTCAGACCTATTTTTTTCTCTTCTTCGAGAATTTCGGCAATGATGTTGGCAGCAATGGAATCAGATACAATGTCAGGATGGCCGATCTTTACGCTTTCCGATGTAATCTGCATGCAACCTCCCTATTAATAGTTTTATCGCTATTGCATTGGTATTTTCTGCTACTTTAAAGTAATAATTTGCCGATCAATCCTTTTTTTCCGGAATACGTTCCACAGGCATCACAATACCTGTCGAGATAATCATGGTGAAGGCTTCTTCAACCGAAATATCCATATGGATAAGTTCATCTTCCGGCATAATCATGTACAATCCCGTCGTCGGATTGGGCGCAGTAGGCATAAAAACGCTTACGTAACGACAATCGTGACCTATTTTGGCCTTAAATTCCCCATTAGGAACGCCCGTTATGAACCCTATAGAATAAACATTTCTATTGGGAAAACGAAAAAGAACGACTTTCTTAAAACTTCTGGCACGGTCACTGAAAACGGTGTCGGCAACCTGCTTCATGGCCTGATAGACACTCCTGATAAAGGGTATCTTATCGAAAAATCTTTCTCCCAAGGTTACAAGCTTGTTCCCGAAATAACTCCTCGTCATCAGGCCGGTCAAAAAAATCAAGACTAAGGTAACAATGGCGCCCAGTCCCGGCACATGAAAAGGAAGGAAACCGTCCGGCTGATACTTGAAAGGAAGAATCAACAGGAGACTGTCCATAACGTCAATGAGAAAGAAAAATATATAAAGCGTCAAGCCCACCGGCATGACGACGGCAAGGCCAGTCAAAAATATCTTTTTCAGATTTACTTTCAAATTGTGATGGCCCCCTCGATTCATTAAAACAACTTGACGCTTAACAAAAAGAATGGCTGTTTGCAATCTTTATTTAGACAACAAAAGCCCCTGAAATTTTGCGTAGGCCGGATTTTCCATTTTTCAATGGTGTTTGTTTAGGTTTGCTACAATATTTTCCCTCCAAAGAGGTTCTACCGGTCAAATCTTTACATGAATGCCATTGTCAACAGTTTCCTATGGGCAAAGTGGGAAAGCTTCTCCATTTTCGTGAAAATATGCTCTGAAAATCCACCACCTAAATGATCATTATCCTTTTGTGTCACAGGTTTATGCATAATTATCCACAAGGAACCGGAACAAGCGACCTGATCCGGCTGCGTGCCTCGAGAAAGAGATCCATTGCCGGGTGACCTTTCACAAGGCGGATGATCAATTCGCGAGAACGTTCAACAATACGCCCCGGTATGTTGATGAAAGAAAACCGAATCGCCTTCATCCGCTTGGGCACCCAGGACTTCCCCAAGGCCAGCCGCTTCATGGCGCTGTTGAGATTCATCGCCAATATCATGATCCACCTGTCTGCGTGCACCGCACAGGCAGGCCACCAGGCGGCATTTTCACCAAAATCTTCGGAAGGCAGCTTGCCTCCTGCTAAGTCTTCCTTCAGCGGATCTTCCAGACCCAATCTGGTAGGAAGTGGCCATTAAGGCCACCCCCTCCCAACGGAACGGCTCGTACCGGCCAGGTAAGCCGCTCTTCGATTAGTGACTGAAATTCAATTCACAAGTTCGTCTCTCACTCCGTGACTGCCTTCACCGATAAAGATTGCCGGATTATGGATGCCTTATGCCCGGGACCGGATACATCTCCTTTTGTACCCCCCTTCTCTTGGGTTTTCTGGTCCCTTTCCTCCATAATGCTGTCTCGGCTCCCCATCGCCGCCACCGATCA
>DATESZ010000072.1:0-9355 GCA_035283845.1 Syntrophales bacterium
TCCCCTTGAGGGAGGGGGAAGGGGGAGGGGTAATTTTCATTCTCCTTTGTGACGGACACCGTCATAAGGGTTTCACCTGAAAACTCTAAAGATAGGGCAGAATAAAAACAATCAGAAATGCGATACTTACCGCGTAGAGAAAGGGATGAACCTCGCCAAATCTGCCGTTTATCATCTTGATGACGGTATAACTGATAAAACCAAAGCCGATCCCGTAGCTTATGCTGTAGGTCAGGGGAATCCCGACGATAACCAAAAATGCGGGAAAGGCCACTTCAAAGCTGTCCCATGCGATGTCACGAACGATGCTCATCATGAGAAAGCCCACCACAATCAGGGCCCCTGCGGTAATGGGATATACATAGTAGTTACCGGCGGGAATCTGGGCGCCGGCACAAACAAACAGGCTATATTGCTGGGCGCTGGAAATGATGTATCCGCCGCCGATCATCTGTATGATAGGAGAAAAGAAGGCAGCGAGGGCAAAAAGAATTCCAACGACAACCACTGTCAATCCCGTTCTGCCGCCTTCGGCCACACCGGCGGCCGATTCAATGTAGGTAGTAATAGAGCTGGCTCCGAAAAGCCCGCCTGTTAACGCCGCGACGGAATCCACGGCAAGGATGCTCTTGATACCGGGCACCTGACCATTTTTATCAACGAAACCCGCCTGCCCGCCAACCGCCACCACCGTTCCCATGGTGTCAAAAAAGTCTGTCAGCATAACGGCAAAGACGGTGCTTAAAAGCGCGGGCGTAAATACCTGGAGAACCGCATAAGTGCCGTTAACTTTCTTGAAAGGACCGAAAAAGGTCTGAAAATCCAGAGGTCCGACGAATCCCGAGGGGGGCTTCGTTATCCCCAAAAAAAGCGCCGCCACGGTTGCCGTGAGAAGCCCGCAGAGAATATAGCTCCTTAGCCCTATGGATTTGAAAATCAGAACGGAAAAAAGCCCGATAAGGGTCACCCACACATATTTCTGGGATAAATCGCCGAGGGTGACGAGGGTTATGGGGGCGGGACGGATAATACCGCCTTCGTTCAGCCCGATGATCGTAATGAAAAGGCCGATGCCAACCCCGATGGCGCGCTTCAAATCGACGGGAATGGCAATCATAACCGCTTCCCTCAAGCCCGAGAGAGCCAGGATCAGGATAATCAAGCCCTCAAGAAAAATCACCGACATACCTACCTGCCAAGGGACATTTGCCTGTTGGAAACCGATCACACTGAAGGCGACCAGGGCATTCAGTCCCATTCCCGATGCGAGGGCCAAAGGCCGGTTCGTAACCAGGCCCATCAATAGACACATGATGGCGGCGCCTAAGGCGGTGGCGGTGGCGGCGCCGGCAAAGGGAACCCCTGCCGCAGAAAGAATCCCCGGATTCACAAAGATGATATAGGCCATGGTGAGGAAGGTCGTAACCCCCGCGGAAAGTTCCGTGCGCAGAGTCGTACCTCTTTCCTGAAATTTAAAGAAGTCGTTTAGGGCGTTCAGCATTTTAGATGACATCTCCTTTCTTGCACCAAATAGAAGTTTATATGAAAATGTCCCCCTCCCTGTATCCCTCCCCCTCGACGGGCGAGGGAGGGGTGGGGGTTATTTTCAATGCGACTCTGTCAGTCTCCTTCAAACTCCGTAAGAGCAAAAAATTTATATCCTTTAGCAGTAAGTTTTTTTGAACCTCCGACATCCGGAAGGTCTACGATAAACGCCATTTCCATAACAAGTCCGCCGAGCTTTTCTATCAGCGCCGCAGCCGCAAGCGCGGTCCCTCCTGTCGCAAGCAGGTCATCGACGAGAAGGACATTCATACCTTTAATAATGGCATCCGTGTGCATTTCGATCTTGTCGGTCCCGTACTCAAGCTCATATTCATGACTGACCTTCTCTGCCGGCAATTTGCCCGCCTTTCTGACAGGCACAAAGCCTTTGCCGAGCGTGTATGCAAGTGCGCCGCCAATAATAAACCCGCGCGATTCGATACCGACAACAATATCGCAATCCACACCGTCGGCGATATACCGCTGCGTAAGATTATCAATCACGAGCCTGAAGCCCACAGGATCCTTGATGAGCGTTGTAATGTCCCTGAACATGATCCCCTTTTTGGGATGGTCCTGAATTGTCCGGATCCGCGATTTTATCGTCACTATATCTCTCCTTCTATTTGCAGTTGCATGGAGCTTCCAGAATTTTTGGAATCGTCGTAAGAATCAGTTTTTTTACATTATCGGCGTTTTTACCCATGATAGCAACTATCATCTCCCAGGTGACCGGGACCTCTCCCTCCTTCCAGCAGTCATAATCGGTAGACATGGCAATACTCTGATAACAGATGCCGATCTCCCGCGCGAGGATCACTTCGGGTACCGTCGACATATTGATCACATCAGCGCCAAAGCCTCTGAACATATGAGATTCCGCCTTTGTGGAGAACCGCGGCCCTTCAATAGTGATAACCGTTCCAGACCCATGATGCTTGAGTTTGAGCGCCTTTGCGCTTTGAACAAGGGCCGAGCGGAGGCTATTGCAAAAAGGCTCGCTCATCGGCGTGTGTATCACCTTTTCATCGTGGAATGTGAGGGCCCTGTGCTTGGTAAAATCTATGAACTGATCCACGAATACAAGGTCTCCTGGTTTTATTTTTTCCCGCAAGGAACCGACCGCAGTGGTTGCAAGGATATGGGTGCACCCTTCCTTTTTCAACGCAAAGATATTGGCCCTGAAATTAACCCCGGTGGGGTATACGGAATGTTCCTTCCCATGTCTTGCAAGGATTACCGTATCAACGCCTTCTATCTTGCCGATGGTGAGATGGGAAGAGGGACTGCCATAGGGAGTCCTTACCTTCTTTTCCTTGATATTCCGCATCAGGCAAGGATCATCCATCCCTGATCCGCCTATAATGCCTATCTTGATATCCCCCATAGAATCTCCTTGCAAGAGGTCTTGATTACTGAAAGTTAATATGAATAGGTAACCGCTGTCCCAGCAGATAACCTTTCGGCATATTGTCCTTCAACATTCAGATGGAATCCCCTGCCGAGGGGTACATCGATCCCTGCAAACCCTCCCGCTTTGTTCTTGTTATTAATCGTAATATTCCCTATCGTAGAGTCAATACCAGGGATGTTCGCCGATGATGACATGTTAGCTTCCGAATAATAAATATAGGGTCCGAGATATACCCTTATACCATAGGGAACCATGGCTTGAATGCCGATACCGAAATTCACATCCCATAGATTCTTCACTCTCAGTTCAGTTGTAAAAGGCGCTGCATTTCGAGTTCCTGAAACATCATCCGTGAAGTTCCTGAAGTAATAAGTTCCTTGTATAAAAGCGCCGATGCCGACTGTTTTAGTGATAGGATAAAAGCCCTTAACACCTAATGTGCCGGAAAAGTTCAAATTATCTTCAAAGTCATTCTTATAAGTTGAAGTCGCAGCACTGGTAGAACTGAAGGCATCGATAATTTTTAGATCCGACACTCCAACTCTACCGTATATTTCCCACCGATTGTGAAATCCATAGCCCACCTGTGAATAAACCTGATGATATTTGGTTAGGTGTTCCGTGTTATTCTTGTATCTATCCTCGCCATACCAATAGCCGATGCCGGTATATAATCCACCTTCGTTTTTGGAAGCGGGTTGAGGTAAGCCAAACAACCCACTTGCGGTGGCTGTCCCCTGGATGACTAGTCCCAGGAATAGGGATATAAGAATATCTCTTAAATGTTTCGTATGAGTTCCTCCTTTCCGAAATTTAGTTTCCACTTCCGGGACTGGTTGGAGCTTTGTTCGGCCCCCTCTCTTTTACTTTATGCATCCGATGTTGAACATAGGCGTCGCGGATTGCAATGTAGGGATCGATAGCAGCTTCTTTGAGAGACTCATAGTCGCCGATCCTCAGAGACGTGTCGTTCACCTTATCATAGGCCCTGGTTCCTACCGAGACTTCCCAGGGATTAACGTAGGTTAAGGGACGCAAAAATAAATCGCCGACCATTCCCACCGTATCCCGGGGACTGGAAGGACCAAATATCGGCCAGTTGATGTAGAATCCCTGTCCCAGTCCATAAACTCCGAGGGTTTGACCAAAATCCTCTTCATGTTTTGAAAGATCTATATCTTTGCTTGAGGCAGGATCCATGAGCCCCCCGATACCCCAAATGGTATTTACCACAAAGCGGCCAAATTCCGAGGCTGCACCGCTGAAGTTTGCCTGGAGCAGGCAATTGACAGAACGGATTGGGGCGGCAAGGTTCGAGAAGAAATTGCTCACACTGACCCGTGCGCCCTCGGGAACGACCTTGCGATAGCCCTGCGCCACGGGTTTGAGCGCCCAGAAGTAGAGCTTGTCGTTGAAGTGGTACATGGCTCGGTTGAAGGGCTCCAGGGGGTCGGCAATTCCCACCTTCTTCTCCTTTTCCCCTTCTTCCACGTAATCTCCGTACTCACCCGTATTGATCTTTTCATTTTGCGATATTATTGATCTTTCCTGAGCCTGGTCCTGAGACAAAGCACCTGATGGTGAAACGGAAGAATTCAAGGAAGGACTATGGGCGCAGCCCAGGGTGAGGGAAACGACAAGAAAAAGCGAAAATGAGAACAATTTTATGGCATAAACACCTCTGTTTTCTTCAGTGACATGTAGGATATATTTAGATTTATTGCTCATTTACCTTTTTTCGCAGGATCTCAAGCAACTGTTCAGGCGTATTTTTTACCAAAATTTCGTTGAACTGGCTACGGTAGTTCTGAACCAGGCTAATATTCTCTATAACGACATCATATACTTTCCAGGAGCTTTCCATAAGGATCATCCGGTAGGAAATGGGGATGGTCTTTGAGGAGGTGATGATCCTGCTTTGAATTTCAGCCTGATTTTCCGAGAGCATGGTTTCTCTATCAAAAACAATCTTCTCGTCGGTATAAGTTAAAATTTTATCGATATAAGCCTTTTCCAGCACCTGTTTGAAAAGCTTGACGAACTCCTGGCGCTGCGCGGTATTCAGATTGTTCCAGTTCTTCGCCAGGGTGCGCCTCGAAAGTTCAACTTTATTGAACATGTCATCATAGATATTGCGGAGTCGTTCTTTCTTGATCTCTTTTGCTGACGGGGCTTTGAGCTTCGGATCGCGCAACACGTCGAGCACTCTGTTGACATTTGCCTGAACCCTATCCAGTGGGACGCCAGCATACACAAGGGCGTAACAAAATAGCATAAAGACGCATGTTCCCGCGAGCAGTTTTTTCATGGATTACCTTTCTCAATTTTGTTTTATTGCTTCTTGACCTCTCCAAACGCATACTTGCCAATAATATCGATGATATCCACAGGCGGCTGCGTCTCTGTAATAGTTCCGCCAGGTTTTAGGACGGTGCCGGCGCCTCCAGGATCGATACTGAGATACTTGTCGCCAATCAGACCTTCCGTTTTAATGGAGGCGATGGCGTCATCATAAATCTTCACGTCCTTTTGTATCCGCATTTCAACCGCCGCTTGCTGGGATTTTTGGTCCATGGTGAGTCGCCCCACCCGTCCGATTTCAATGCCCAACATATAAACGGGGCTGCCTACTCTCAGGCCAGTCACCGAGGTGAAGCGGGCGGAAAGCGGGTAGGCGTTGTCACCCAAAAAAGAGACATGGCCGAGGTTCACCGTCATGTAACCGATTAAGAGCAGGCCGATAACGAGAAAGACACCAACTGTTGTTTCCATAGTATACTTTTGCATATTTTACCTCCCCCCGTCGCACCGGAAACGGGCAATTTCTTTTTGTTGCTGCTTTGCCGATTCAATGACGGCGTCTATCTCCGCAATAGGCTGACCCTGGGCAATCCCGGCCAGGATGATGAATTGGACGCATACCTCTGAGGCCGCCTGCCTGCGAGCTCCCGCCAAAATGTCTTGAATACCCTGCTCTTGAAAATCCTTGACAAAATCATTCAGCATATTTTCAGCCTCAGCCAGATCCGAATAGGGGAGCACTGTAACAAATTCATTTGTCTGGCGGCGTGTGGAAAAACCCCCTATGTCACTGAATTTCTTTTCGATATATACTCCCACTCTCCTTATTGCCTCCTGTGCCGCTTCATGGCCTAAATTGGTTATGATGGCATTCAGCTCCTCCAGCGTAAAAACTACGACAGAGTAAGTTTCCCCGAGCTTCATTCGTTTTAGCTGAGCGTGATTAAGAACTTTAAACTGTCGTTTAGAGTACAGTCCCGTTAATTCTTCCTGCAGCCCTTCCAGGCTATTGATAACCTCGTCTTTGAAAGGGTGAGAAAAATGTTCCAGTTCTTCCGGAGTGCCTTGAAAAACGATGCTGCGATCATAGAGGGCAAGGATGCGGTTAGAGATAAAATACACATCGGGGATCTCATGGCTCACCAGAATCGCTGTAAATCTGAATTTTCTCTGATACTGGGCAATCATGCTCAGGATGGCGTTTTTCCGGACAGGATCCTGACCGGAAGTGGGTTCGTCAAAGAGCACGATGCGGGGATCGGTTACCAGGGCGCGCGCCAGCGCTACGCGCTTTTGCATACCCCCCGAGAGTTCTGAAGGATACTTGTAGGTCGCGTCGCTGAGTTCTGTCTGTTCAATTCTGGCCATTACCCTGCGGTTGATTTCTGCTTTATCCAGGTTCGTTGTTTCCCGCAGAGGGAGGGCAATATTTTCATGAACGGTCATGGAGTCGAAAAGAGCGTTGCCTTGGAACATGTAGCTTATCTGGGCGAGACTGGCAGCGATTTCGCTCTTTTTCATCTTGGTGATGGGGTTGCCCCGGAAAAGAATGTCCCCCTCATCGGGTTTGAGGAGGCCAATGATATGCTTGAGGATAACGCTCTTGCCGGCGCCACTGAGACCGATAATAGTCGTAACCTGCCCTTCGTAGATCTGCAGGTTGACACGCTCAAGGATTGTTCGAGGTCCGAAGCGTTTGGTAACATCCTTGAATTCAATTAACGGGGCGTCCATGGGTCTGTCCTTAGATGAGCAGCGAAGTCACAACATAGTCTGCAACCAGAATCAGAACACAAGAAAGCACAACGGCTGAGGTGGTGGCAAAACCAACGGCCTTGGCGCCATGGCTGTCCGTTCGCATGTGGGCAAAATAGCCCTGGTAACAACATACGGTGGAGACGATTACGGCAAAAACAACTGCCTTGATGAAACCGTCGGTGATGTCTTTCATTTCCATGCTGGCCTGCACGCGATAAAAATAGGTGCTGACATTCGCACCCAGGATCAATACTCCGGAGACGTAGCCGCCGATAATGCCGATGAGGTCAAACAGCGCAGTGAGCAAGGGAAAGCTGACGATGGAAGCAGTGATTCTCGGGCTGATGAGGTACCTGAGCGGATCAATGCGCATGGTGTCGAGGGCGTCAATCTGCTCGGAGATGCGCTGGATGCCGATTTCTGCGGTAATGGCCGAGCCTGCCCTGGCTGTAATCATAATTGCGGTTAGAACCGGCCCCAATTCCCTGACCAGAGACAGGCCTACCAGGGTGCCGAGAGCCCCTTGGGCGCCGAATTTGACCAAGGCATGGTAAGATTGGAGGCCCAAGACCATGCCGGTGAACAGGCCGACGAGCATGATAATCATCGTGGACCGTGCCCCGATGTAATAGACCTGCTGAACGATCTTGGGCAACTGCTTGGGCAGCACGATCTTCAGGAATGCCAATGAGAAAAAAACTGACGAGGCGCCCATATTGTTGATCCAGTTGATCGCTGCCCTGCCGAAAAGGGCAAAGGGCCTCGTCAATGCCATACCGAGCTCCTTCATTCGATCAACCTCAGTTTACGCAGTTCACCCAGCAGTTTGGCCTTGTCGACAGGCTTGGTCAGATAGACGTCGCACAGGCCCTTGAAGGAGGCCAGGATATTCTTCGAGTCTTCCAGGGCCGTCGTCATGACGATCCTGGCCCCCTTGACCGGGCTGATCTCCTTTGCCTCCTCCAGGGCGCGTATTTGCCGGAGCGCCTCCTGCCCATCCATCTCCGGCATCATGATGTCCAGACAGATGAGGTTGTAGGGTTCGCCGGCCTCCAGGGCGGCACGCACGGCCTCCACGGCCTGATTACCGTTCAGGGCGGTGTGGGACGTGCCGTAGGGTTTCAGGATTCCCTGCAAAAGCAAACTACTCGTAAAATCATCCTCAACGATCAGTGTTTTCACGCCTCTTTCTCCTTTCATTTGAAAATACCTTTCACCCTCCCCCTAACCCCCTCCCCTTGAGGGAGGGGGAAGGGGGAGGGGTAATTTTCATTCTCCTTTGTGTCAGGCACCGTCATGAGAGTTTCAATTATTATTCAAAAAATCGTTCATCGCTTCTTGCAGCCGGGCAAACTGAGCCTCCAGTTCCGGCAAGTGGGCCGAGATGGCCCCCGGATCGTTGGCTTTCCCGGCTTTCTCCATCTCGAAGGCCACCGCGCGCAGTGCCTCGCCGCCTACGTTAGCGGACGCGCCCTTGATACTGTGGGCCTGGCGCTCGGCGGTCGGCACGTCACCGGCTTCCAGCCTAACTTTAAGTACTTCGATCTGCCTGGGGATGTCCTCCAGAAAACCCTTAACCACCGCGCGTGCCAGGTCATCGTCGTCCATCAGCCGGACCATCATTTCCGCCTTATCGAACACCGGCGCCTCCGATGCATCTGCAATGACGGGAAGGGACGGCTCGGACTCGCAGCCGGCCTGTTCCGTTACGGTCGATGCCGCTGGTTCCTTCGGCAGCCATTTATCCAGGGCTTCCATAAGGATCGGCGGAGAAATTGGCTTGGGCACGTAGTCGTTCATCCCCGCTTCCAGGCACTTTTCCCGGTCGCCCTGCAGTACGTGGGCAGTCATCGCGATGATGGGAATCTGGTGATTGCGGACCGCCGATTGCGGACTGCGGATGGCGCGGGTGGCCTCCAGGCCGTCCATCTCCGGCATCTGCATGTCCATCAGCACCAGGTCGTAGTGAAGCGTTTCCAGGGCCTTGACGGCTTCCGCGCCGTTGGCCACGGCGTCCGCCCGCAATCCGAGCTTCCTCAGGATGCCCAAGGCCACCTGCTGGTTGGTGATGTTGTCTTCGGCAAGCAGGATACGTGCCGCACTCCTGCGTATCTCACCGATCGTGTGGCGCGTGACGATGTGCTCCGATCGCTTGGCCACGCCCGCCTCGCTCAACACGGCGGACAGGCAGTCGAAGATCTCCATATGCCGCGCCGGCTTCATCAGGTAGGCGGCAAAACCGATCTCCTGCATGCGTTTGGCGTCGCCCCGTTCGCCCAGAGAGGAGAAAAGCACCAGGCGGGTGTCCTTCAGTTTATCGTCTGCCCTGATGGCCCG